>DASRBU010000001.1:0-23273 GCA_035653475.1 Candidatus Dormiibacterota bacterium
GCCCTGGGTCTGAACCAGATCGCGGCCGTGGCCGGCTCCCTGGTGGGCCTGATCCTGGGCGGCGTGCTCTCGGCGATCGACTACCGGCTGGTGTTCCTGGTCAGCGTGCCGGTGGGCGTCCTGGGCACCATCTGGGCCTACATCGCCCTCCGGGAGATCGCGGCCATCGAGGCGGGACAGCGCGTCGACGTCCTCGGCAACGTCACCTTCGCCGCTGGGCTCACCCTGCTCCTGATCGGCATCACCTACGGGCTCCTGCCTTACGGCGGTGCCCCCATGGGCTGGAGCAACCCGCTGGTGATCCTGGCCCTGGTCGGGGGCGTCGTGCTCCTGGCGGTGTTCACCGTGGTCGAGACCCGGGTTCAGGATCCCATGTTCCGGCTCGACCTCTTCCGGAACCGGGCCTTCGCCGCCGGCAACCTGGCCGGGCTGCTGGCCGCCATCGGCCGCGGCGGCCTGCAGTTCATGCTGATCATCTGGCTGCAGGGCATCTGGCTGCCCCTCCACGGCTACGACTACCAGCAGACGCCGCTCTGGGCCGGCATCTTCATGACCCCGATGCTGGCCGGGTTCATGATCATGGGGCCGATCTCCGGCTACCTCTCGGACCGGTTCGGAGCCCGCGGCTTCTCCACCGCGGGCATGGTCGTCAGCGGCGTCGCCTTCGTCCTGCTCACCCTGCTCCCGGCCGACTTCCCCTACCTGGTGTTCGCCTTGCTCATCCTGCTCATGGGGCTGGGGATGGGCCTCTTCTCCTCGCCCAACACGGCCTCGATCATGAACGCGCTGCCTCCCCAGCACCGAGGGGTCGGTTCCGGCATGCGCGCCACCTTCATGAACTCGGGCACGCTGCTCAGCATGGGCCTGTTCTTCACCATGGTGGTGCTGGGGCTGTCGGCCAGCCTGCCCAGGGCGCTCTTCGACGGCCTCACCCGCAACGGGCTGCCGACGCAGGCCGCGGCCGCCGTGTCGCACCTGCCCCCCACGGCGGCGCTGTTCGCCGCCTTCCTGGGCTACAACCCCATGGCCAGCCTGCTCCCCGCGACCGTCCTGGCCCACCTTCCCGCCGCCAGCCGGTCGGTGCTCCTGGGCAAGCACTTCTTCCCCACGCTCATCGCCCCGGCCTTCATGGACGGCCTGCACCTCGCCTTCGGCCTGGGGGCAGCGCTGTCCGCGGTGGCGGCGGTGGCGTCGCTCCTGCGGGGTGGCCGCTACGTCTACGGCGTGACCGTGGGGCGGGCGGTCGAGGAGCCGGGCCAGGCGGCGGTGGGCGGCGGTGCCCCGCTGGCGGCCAACGACCCCGGCTACCGAGACGCCTCGGACTAAGAGGGGGTGCGACCGGCCTACACTGGACGCGTGGGCCGGTGGAGCGGGTCCCGCCCCGATGCCGCGGGGGCGGGCACAGGAGCCGAGGTGACGTCGAGCGGGGCCGAGGCCCTGGAGCTCCGGACCTACTGGCTCTCCTCGGTCGCCTACCGCAGGGCCTGGCAGCTCCAGCGGGCGGTGGTGGCCGCCGTTCGGGCGGGGCGGCAGCCGCCCAGCCTGCTGCTGCTCGAGCACCCGCACGTGTTCACGATCGGGCGCCGCGGCGACGGCTCGACCCTGCTCTGGGGCGAGGAGGAGTGCCGCCGTCGCGGGATCGAGGTGGTCTGGACGGATCGGGGCGGCGACGCCACCTACCACGGGCCCGGCCAGCTGGTCGGATACCCGATCGTGGACGTGGCTCGTCTGGGCACCGACGTGCTGCGCTTCATCCGTGGTCTGGAGGACTCGCTGGTGTCCTACCTGGCCACGCTGGGCCTGGAGGCCGAGCCGGGCGGTCAGGGGCTGACCGGCGTCTGGAGCCGCGGGGCCAAGGTGGCGGCCATCGGCATCAAACTGACCGACCGGGTCACCAGCCACGGGTTCGCGCTCAACCTGACCACCGACCTGGAGATCTTCAACCGGGGGATCGTGCCCTGTGGCCTGGTGGGACGACGCGCCACCTCGGTGCTCGAGCTGAGCGGCCTGCGGGTGGAGGTCGCCGACGCCGCCCGGGCCTACGCCCCCCACTTCGGGCGTCGCTTCGGGGTCAGGATCCGGTGGGCCGATCCGGCCGAGCTGTGGACGCTGCCGGTGGCGGAAGGGGACCCGGAGCACCCGGCCGGACCGGCCGGCGAGGCGCGTTCCGAACCCGCGGTGAGCCAGGGACGAACCGGTAGGTGAGCGTGCGAGCGGGCCGTGGCGACCGGCGCGGCCCGGATCGGGATTCGGGTGGAGTGAACGGCGGAGGAGCATCGAGACGAGGAGGGGGTTCGCCCTCGTCGTCGGTGCCCGCGGTTTGCCCGCGTGCCCGGCGGCGGTCGTCATGTCGCTGATCGCGCTGCCGGGCTGGTTCGGGGCCCCCCACTGGCTCTGGCCGATGGCGCACACGGTGCTGCACCTCATCCGTCAGCACCAGGCGCTGGGGCTTTTCCTGGTCATCTTCGCCGAGGAGCTGGGCGTGCCCCTGCCGGCCCCCGGCGACGTGGCGGTGGCCTTCGGGGGTTTCCTCACCACCACCGGCGACATCCCCTACCCGCTCGCCTTCCTGGCCGTGGTGGGGGGATCGGTCACGGGGAGCTTCTGCCTCTACAGCCTGGCCCGACACTTCGGCCATCCTTTCCTGGTTCGCTTCGGCAAGTACCTCGGTCTCCACGAGGAGCGCCTGACGGCGGCGCGACGCGCCTTCCGCCGCTGGGGACCGTGGGCCATCGTGCTGGGGCGCCTGATCCCCGGCATGCGGATCGTCCTCTCCGGGTTCGCGGGGGTGTTCGACGTCCCTCGCCACCTGTTCGTGCTCTCCGTCACGGCCTCCGGCATCATCTGGGCCGCGACCTTCCTGGAGATCGGGCGGCTGCTCGGCCGCAACAGCCGGAGGCTCTTCCACGTGCTGCCGCCGCACCTGTTCCCCCTCTTCATCGCGGCCGCGGCGTTGCTCTGGGTGTCGTGGCTCGCGTACGAGAACCGGGGACGACTGCGGCGACGCTTCCGGGGTCCCGCCCCGGGATCACCGCAGTCTCGGGTCGAACCGGCACGGCCGGGCGTCCGAGCACCTGGCTGGAGTGCGGATCGACCCTCATCCAGACGCTGATCGTCTCCAGACAAAAGCAAGGCATCACATGGCTAAGATGTGATATTCTCTCTGTCATGTCGGAGAACGATGCCGAGCGGCTGGTGTCCCTCGACCAGGTGACGACCGAGCCGGAGGTGGTCATCCTGCCGGACTTTCCGGCGGTGGTCGATGGCAAGCGGGTATGGGTGACCGCGGTGCTGGACCGAACGGCCGTCGTCGAGCCTGCGCCGGGCGAGCCGAAGATCCTGGTGAGCAGGCAGCGGTGTCTGGTCGACCCCAAGGACATCCGGTTTGGCTACGTCGCCCAGCGCGACGCCGCGCGCCGCGGTCGCGAGGCCGCCCGCCGCAATCGGGCAGCCCAGGGAGCACGCCCCCGGGCTGCCTAGTCGCAGCTACTTGATCCGCAGCTACTTGATCCTTGGTAACATTCCGGGCGCCGACCTGGCGGTCGGCGCTTTTTTGTCTGCCGCGACAGCCCAGCCGGAGGTGTCGAATGGGTCGAGCCGCTGAACTGGTTCCGCTGGCCAGCGTCGTTCCCCCAGCCAACCACGAGGTGGCAGCGGGTTTCGACGCGGTGGTAGACGGCGAGCCGGTGCGGGTCCGGGCTGTCCTGGAGCGCACCGTGGTCGTCGAGCACGCTAACTGCGAGCGCAGTGTCGTCCGCAAGGAGCTGTGCATGGTCGATGCGGAATCGGTTCCGTTCGTGCCCGGGAACCTGGTCGCGGGGGTGGGGCCCCGGCAGTGGCGGCGGCTGCCGGGCAAACCGCCGAAAACCTAGCCGCACGACGACGAGGCCCGCCCCGAGGGCCTCGTCGTCGCCTCTGGACCCACGGCCCTCCACCGCGCCGGCCATCGCGATCAGTCGATGAGCTGGTAGGCCGGCAGGGTGAGGAAGTCCACGAACTCGTCCGAGGTCGCCACCTGATGGAAGACCTCGCGTGCCTCTTGGAACCGGCCCTGCTCGTACAGCTCCTGGCCGTGGAGGTCGCGGATCTTGCCCAGCTCCTCGTCCTCCACCTGCCGCACCAACTCGGCCGTGATCTCGGGGCCCTCCGCCAGGCGCGCCCGGTGGTGCACCCACTGCCAGACCTGGGAGCGGGAGATCTCGGCCGTGGCGGCGTCCTCCATCAGGTTGAAGATCGCCGCCGCCCCGACGCCGCGCAGCCAGGACTCGAGGTACTGGATGCCGACGCTGACGTTCTGGCGAAGGCCGGCCTCGGTGATGCGACCGCCCGGCACGGTCGTGTCGATGAGCTGGGCTCCGGTTACCCGAACCTCCTCGCGCAGGCGGTCGATCTGGTTGGGCCGGTCCCCGAGGACGGCGTCGAAGCACTCGGTGGCCGTGGAGACCAGGTCGGGGTGGGCCACCCAGGTGCCGTCGAAGCCGTCGCCGGCCTCGCGCACCTTGTCCTCGCGCACCTTCTCCAGGGCCACCCGGTTCACCTCCGGGTCGCGCCGGGAGGGGATGAAGGCCGCCATGCCGCCGATGGCGAAGGTGCCGCGCCGGTGGCAGGTCCGCACCAGCAGCTCCGTGTAGGCCCTCATGAAGGGAACGGTCATGGTCACCTGGGCACGATCGGGGAGCACCTTGTCCGGAAGGTGGCGGAACTTCTTGATGAGGCTGAAGATGTAGTCCCAGCGGCCCGCGTTGAGCCCCAGCGAGTGGTCGCGAAGCTCCCAGAGGATCTCATCCATCTCGAAGGCGGCGAGGATGTTCTCGATCAGCACCGTGGCCCGGATGGTCCCCCGGGGTGCTCCCAGCTCGTCCTCGGCCAGGGTGAAGACGTCGTTCCAGAGCCGCGCTTCCTGGTGGCTCTCCAGCTTGGGCAGGTAGAAGTAGGTCCCCAGGCCTCGACCGAGGCGCCGGCGCAGGTTGTGGAACACGTAGAGGCCGAAGTCGAAGAGCGATCCGGACACCGGGGCGCCGTCGACCAGGACGTGCTTCTCGGGCAGGTGCCAGCCCCGGGGCCGGACCAGGAGGTAGGCCGTGCGCGGGCCCAGGCGGTATTCGCGGCCATCTGGCCCGGTGAAGTCGATCGTGCCTTCGATGGCGTCGATCAGGTTCACGTGTCCGTCCAGGTTGTTGGACCAGGTCGGGGAGTGCGCGTCCTCGAAGTCGGCCATGAAGACCCGGGCCCCGGAGTTGAGGGCGTTGATCATCATCTTGCGGTCCACCGGACCGGTGATCTCCACCCGCCGGTCGAGGAGATCGCTCGGGGGGGAGGCCACCTTCCACTCGGATTCGCGGAGCTCACGGGTCTCGGGGAGGAAGTCGGGCAGCTCCCCCGCCACGATGCGGCGCTGCCGCTCCTCGCGTTGCTGCAGCAGCTGCTGGCGCCGGGCGCCGAACCTCCGTTGCAGCTCGGCCACGAAGGTCACGGCCTCCGGGGTCAGGATCTGTTCCTGCCTGCCCTGGATCGGACCGCGGATCTCCACTCCTTGCACGTTGACCACTGTCCCGTCTCCTGCTCGAGGATCCTACTGCTGCGTTCGAGGGTACACGCCGGACGGCACCGCGCGGTCGAGACCGCAAGCGGCCGTCACCGCCCGCCTCCCCGGTGATCCGGCGAGAGCGGCGGGTAGAGCAGCCTGGCCGGCCCCCTCAGGTAGCGGGGCTCGGCCGCGGCCTGGCTCCTTCCCGGCGACGCCCCGGACCGGCCGGCCGGGCGCAGGAAACCTCGCCGGGCGAGGGCACGGCGTCGGAAGGTCTCGGGGTCCTGGGGTTCTCCCCAGATCTCCTCGTACACGGCTTGCAGCGCCGACAGCGTGAACGGCTCCTCCAGGAAGGCGGTGGCCAGGGGGGTGCACTCGATTCGGGTCCGGACATACTCCAGGGCATCGGCGACGATGCGGTCGTGGTCGAAGGCGAGCGGCGGCCCATCGCCGGCCCGCAGCCGGTGAACCGGCCAGAAGCGGACGCTGGCGGCGTCGGACCCGGCCCTCGGCGCCAGGGGAGGGGCCAGGATGGCCAGGTAGGCGATCGAGACCACGCGCAGCCTGGGGTCGCGCCCGGGGGCTCCGTAGGCGCGCAACTGCCGGAGCGTCACGTCTGCCGACGGGAGGGAGGTGGGTGCGCCGAGGAGGTCGTCGGGAAGGCCGGTTTCCTCCTCCAGCTCGCGACGGGCGGCGGCGTCGAGGTCCTCGTCCGGCTCCACGAAGCCCCCGGGGAGGGCCCAGCGGCCGAGAGCCGGATGGTTCCGGCGCCGGATCAGCAGCACGCTGAGCCGGCCCTCCCGCATGGCCAGCACCACGACGTCGACCGTCACCGCCATGGGCGGGAAGCGCCGGGGATCGTAGGCGGCGAGGAACTCGCGCTCGGTCAACCCGGCCTCGTCTCTCGGCTCGGCCTCGTCGCTCACCAGCTCGTCTCCTGGATCACGTCTCCTACCGCAAGCATGCACGCCCCGTGGACATACGGTCGGCGCGTGCCCGATCCCGCTCACCGTCGTCCCTCGAGCCGTTGGATCAGGCCGGCCACGGCCACCGAGATCGCCTCCAGCTGGTGCGCCAGGGCGCCGGTTCGCTCAGCCAGGTCCTCCAGGGCAGCGCGATCACGATCCGCCGCCGCTCCCCGGTAACTGGCGTGGGCCAGCGCCCCGGCGATGGCGGGGACGTGCGCGTCCAGCTCGGCCGCCCAGGCCCGGAGCAGGCCGGGCAGCTCCCGGGACCAGGCCTGCGGGTCGGCGCCGAGCACCATCAGCGCCCCCGGCCCGCCCGGCCATGGTGAGGGCCGGGCGCCGACCGCATCGCGGCCGCGGCCGCCCCGGCGGCGGTCGCCCCGGCCGCCGCAGTGGCGGCCGCCGCCTCCCCGGCCAGGCGGACGGGTTGCACGTAGCCACCCTCGAGCGGGAACGAGACCGATCGGAGGACGTCTCCGGTGGCGTAGGTCTCCGCCAGCATCTCCTCCGCGTACCGCCACAGCTGGGACGTACGGTAGAGACGGACCACCGCGATCCGGACCACGGGCAGGCGAAGCCAGCTGTGGATGGCCTCGTGACGGAGCGTCTGCTCCAGATCCCTCCCGGTCAGACCGCGCCGGATCAGAACCGTGCCGTCGTCCAGGGTCTCGCCAAGCACGATCGGCGGCAGGTCGGCGTACCGCCAGCCGTCGCGCACGAGCCGGGCCGCGGCGCCGGCAGGCGCCGCCCCCGCTCCTGCGTCCATCGCCACCGTGGCCCCCTCGCGGGCAGCCCGCACCCCGAGCGCCAGCCCGACCAGGTCGGCGCCGGCCGCCGCCAGCGACACCAGCCCCGCCCGCGGATCGTCGCGGGCGAACTCGATCGCCGCCGCGGCCAGGTTGAACGGGAGACCCCACTCGGGGACCATCCCCAGCAGAACGCAGGCCAGCTCCAGCTCCTCCGCCGGCATCCGGCTCGCGGCCGTGCCGAGCAGCTGGAGCAGCCGGTCGCGCAGGTGACCCAGCTCGTGCGAAGCCGGCGGCGGCGGCGGAGCGGTGGCCAGGAGGCGGGGCGCCCACGCCTCCGGGCGCTGCGACTCCTCCGCGCGTCGGGCGCGGGCCAGGAGCTCTCGGGCCAGCCCCTGCAGGTCGTCGGCGAGCCGGGCCAGGCACCCGGCGACGGCGTCGATCTCGACGCCCAGCGGCCAGGTGAGGGGTGAGGGTGACAGGCGGCGCAGGCCCGCGGCCAGCGTCGCCTGCCTCTCCCCGATCGAGGTCAGCCGGCCGGCGGCGAGCCTCAGGTGCTCGGGTTCGATCACGATCAGCCCCACGCTCATCGGGCCGGATCGTAGGCGCCCGGGGCGGACGGGAGACGGACGGTCCTGGGGCTGGTGAGGCGACGCCTACCATGGGAGGTGCTCATGCCCCCCGACGTCAGCGCCAGGTCCCGGCGGCCACGGTCGTGGCTGGAGCACGTCGGCCTCATCGCCGAGCGGGGCCGTGAGGTCTTGAACCTCACCGCCTCGGGGCGCGCCAGGGCCAGGCCGGGCGATCTCTCCCGTCGCTTGCTGGCCCAGCGCGGCGAGGCCTCGGGGCTGGCCCTGGCCAGCGAGCTGGTGAGGCGCCTGTCGGCCATGGACCCTGGAGAGCTCGACGCCTACCTCGAGATGCTGGCCGCCGACTTCTCCCCCGACCCGCGGGAGGTGAGGCGGGCGGTGGAGCGCTGGTGCTCCGCCGAAGGCGACGTCGACGCCCTGCTGGCGCTGGCGGCGACCGTGGAGCCGCCCCGTCAGGAGCTCTTCCGCCGCCTGAACATGGCCCCCGGCGGCACCGCCGCCATCCTTCGTCTCCGGGCCAGGCTGCTCGAGCTGCTGCCCCAGCGCCCGCACCTGCGGGCGGTGGACGCGGACCTGCGTCACCTGCTCCACTCCTGGTTCAATCGTGGATTCCTGCGCCTGGAGGCCATCGACTGGCGCTCGCCCGCGGCCCTGCTGGAGCGACTGATCCCCTGCGAGTCGGTGCACCGGATCAGGGGCTGGGAGGACCTCAGGCGACGTCTGGAGCCCGACCGCAGGTGCTTCGCCTTCTTCCATCCCGCCCTGCCCGACGAGCCCCTGATCTTCGTCGAGGTCGCCCTGACTCGGGGTCTCGCCACCGCCATCGCGCCCCTGCTCGATCCGGGACGGCCGCCAGCCGAGCCCGCCCAGGCCACGGCCGCGATCTTCTACTCCATCAACAGCTGCCAGCCCGGGCTGAGGGGCATCTCCTTCGGGAACTTCCTCATCAAGCAGGTGGTCGACGAGCTCTCGGCCGAGCTCCCGAACCTGACCACCTTCGCCACCCTCTCCCCCCTCCCCCGCTTCGCCGAGACGCTGCGTTGCAGCGGTCCGGAGGGGTTCACCGCCGCCCGCCTGCGGGCGTTGCTGGGGGACCAGGCGGCCGTGCTCCACCGGCGGGCCGGCACCTCCGATCCGGCCGCCGCGGTGGAGTGGGCCCTGCCCCGTGCCGACCTGGATCGGGCGACGGCGCGCGCGCTGCGGCGGGTCGTGCTCGCCTACCTGACCGAGGTTCGGGTGGGAAACCGGGTGCTGGATCCGGTGGCCCACTTCCACCTCTCCAACGGAGCGCACCTGGAGTGCATCGACCTGGGGGCCGACCGCTCGGCCAAGGGGCTCCGCGAGTCCCACGGCGTGATGGTCAACTACGTGTACGACCTGGATCGGGTCGAGCTCAACCACGAGCGCTACGTGGGATCGGGGGTCGTGGCCACCTCGCGCTCGCTGGCCTCCGAACGGGCACGGGTCCAGGCCGCCTGGCGGGCGTCCGGCTGAGGGTCCCTACCCGCCGGCTGGCCGCAGCCGTCCCCGCCTGACGCCCGCCGCCAGGAGTTCGGCCAGGGCCACCGCGGCCAGCCCCACCAGCAGGTGGAGCACCCGGACCACCCAGTGCGCGTCCCCGGGCAACAGGCCCTGCTGGGTGATGCCCAGCAGGATCACGACCAGCCCCCAGGCCACCGCCAGCGCGGCCGTCCCCGTCCGCGTCTGCGCCAGCGCGGCCAGGACCGCCAGCGTCCACAGCGCCAGAACCAGCAGCAGCCCGACCAGGACGTGGGCAGCGAGGAGCCCGCCCGAGGCGCCGGCCCAGAGGAGGGCGCCGAGCACGATCAGGACCAGCGCCGCCAGACGGACCACGGTCTGTGCCACCAGGGCGGCCGCCCTCACCTTCGCGCGCTCCCGGGCACCGCTGCCGGCTTCGGCGAGGGGGCCACCGGCCCGTCGGAGTACAGGAAGGCGCGCACGCGCTCCATGGCCGGCCGGCGGTCGTAGCCCGCCACCTCGGCCTGGGCCATCCGCACCGGATCGCCGAAGAAGAAGAACTCGTATACCTCCTGGCGCCCGGCGAAGGCCGAGGCGGAGGCGTCCCAGGCCAGGCGGAAGAGCCGCACCCGGTCGATCCCGTCCAGCGTGGCGCACTGCAGGAAGCGATCGACGTCGGCTCCGCTCTCGCCCAGGGCGTCGGCCTCGGTGGGCAGCCCGAAGAGGCCGCTCGCCGCCAGCTGCCACACGATCTCCTTGAGCCGGGGATAGGTCCGCGGGAACCAGTTCCGGGCCATGTTGAGCGGCGCCCAGGCCGGGGTGAAGAGGCCCCAGGCGTCGAGGCCGGCGTCGGCCTCGGCCGCCCGCACCGCGGCGGCCAGGATCTCGCGGACGTTGATCACCTCCGCGATCTTCTCCTGCACGTGCTGGAAGCCCTCGATCTGGATGGCGTCGGTGAGCAGGGAGACCAGCCCCAGCATGAACTCGGTCTTGGCCAGGTCCCGCAGCACCACCTGGTGGGCCATGTGGGTCAGGGCACCGGTCTCGCTGTACAGGCGCCCGCGGGTGAGCAGCTCCGGATGGCGGACCATGAAGCAGCGCTCGTACGGGACCAGCACGTCGTCGAAGATGGCCACGGCGTCCATCTCGTCGAAGCGCGAGCCCAACGGGTGGTCGAAGTGGCTGCGCCCGTAGTCCAGGCTCTCTCGGCACAGGAAGCGGAGACCGGGCGAGTCGCAGGGGATGGCGAAGGCGTAGGAATAGGGCTCGTCCTCCGGCCGCGCCTGGAGCACGGTCGAGGGGAGGACCAGGATCTCGTCGGCGATGGGGCCGATGGTGGCGAGCATGCGGGCGCCGCGGATCACGATGCCGGCGTCGGTCTCCTTGACGATGGCCGCCGCCTGGTAGGGATCGCGCTGGGCGCCGGGGCTGCGCGAGCGGTTGGACTGGGGGTTGATGAGCGTGTGGGTGAGCAGGAGGTCCTGCTCTCTGACGTGCTCGTAGTAGCGGCGGACGTTCTCGGCGTAGGCCGGATCCACCTGGCCGAACCAGTCCGCCGCCGCCGCCATGGCCATGAGGGCGCTGTTCAGGTAGTCGCCGGTCCGGCCCAGGAAACCGAAGCTGCAGTCCGCCCAGAGCTTCATCATCCGCGAGCGCCGGGCCAGGTCCTCGGCGCTGCGCGGCTGGAGGAACGACACCCCGACCGGCTCGCCGCTGGTGGGCGATGGGTAGGTCAGCAGCTCCCGATGGTCGGGGTCGTGTTGCAGATCGTAGAGGGCGGCATACGCCCGGACCAGGTTGCGGAAGGCGGGGTGCCGGCCCACCTCCCGCGTGAGCCGCTCCCCGTGGATGCGGATGTCCCGGTGCGAGGCGTTGAGCGCCTCGACGAACTGCGCACCTGTCCTGGCCGGCATGGTGGTCCTCCTGTCTGGTGGTCGTCCATCGGGGGGCTGGTCGGCCTGGCCGCCGGTCCCGGGCATCGTGGGCCGGAGGTTCGCCCTCCAGGGGCGCCTCCGGAGGGCACCGCTCCCGCTCCGGAGCCACGGCAGGGGGGCGCGTGGGGGTGCGTGACCGACGCCGCCGGGCGGGGAGGGGCCGGGCCGCCACGACGCCGGCACCGGCGCCCGGAGCCGCCAGATGGCAACCAGCCCCCGGCTTGTGTCATCAGGCCGGCGCCACCCGCTCCGCCCGGCCCTCGTCCAGGACCGGGTCGCGCTGGGCGACGGGCTGGCCGTCCAGATCGCACACCTCGGACGACTCGCGGTACCAGCGGTCCGGTACCTCGTGTCCCCAGAAGCTGCGTCGCTGGTGGTCGTGGACGCTCCATCGCCTGGGCTCGAGGTCCGGATCGCCGGTCCAGTAGTCGGAGGTGTAGAACTCGATCCGGTGCCCATCCGGGTCGCGCAGGTAGAGGTAGAAGGCGTTGCTCACCCCGTGCCGTCCGGGTCCCCGCTCGATCGCGGCATAGGCGCCGGCCCCTCCCAGGGCGTCGCACAGGTTCACGATGGCGTCCGTGTCCGCGGCCCAGAAGGCCAGGTGGTGCAGCCGCGGGCCGCGCCCCGAGGTGAGGGCCACGTCGTGGACGTTGGGCTTGCGGAAAAGCCAGGCCGCGTACAACGGCTCGCCGGGCGGGTCTCCGGCGATGTACTCGGAGCAGCGGAAGCCGAGATCCTCGTAGTAGTGGTCGAAGGCGGCCTGGACGTCGGGCACGTGCAGGTTGAAGTGGTCCAGGCGCAGGACCCTGGCCCCGCGGTAGAGGTCGTAGCGCTGGAGGAGCGGCTCCACCCGCTCCATCCGGCTGAACAGCTCGACCGGGAAGCCGAGCGGGTCGAGCACCCGGAGGGCCGCGCCCTGGCCGGGCTCCTCGCCCTCGGCCAACCACCGGATCGGGCAGCCCCGCCGGCGGTAGAAGTCGGCCGCCCTCCGGAGGTCGTCCTCGGAGAAGACCAGGAAGGCAAGGTGGCCCACCGCCGGCCGCGCCGCCCGGCGCAGCGACAGGCAGTGGTGGTGCCGGTCCTCGTAGCCGCGCAGGTAGACCGCGTCCTCGGTCTCGGCGGTCACGACGAAGCCGAGCAGCGATTCGTAGAAGCGGCGGGCCCGGTCCAGGTCGGTGACCAGCAGCTCCGCGTGGGCGACACGGACGATGTCGAAGGGCGCCCAGACGCGCCCACCCTCCCAGCGCTGGGGGGAGCCCGGTTTGGCCATCAGGCCTCGACCCCCACCGCTCCGTCGACCGCCCACTGCCACGACCTCATCGCCGGCTCACCTCCTCCACATGATGACCTCCATGATGCCTCGCGGCCGCCGGCCGGGGCCTCGGCTTCGCGGGCCGGTGGCGCCGCTACGATGATGGGGTGATCGTCCCGATGCTCGGTCTGACCCGGCGTCGCGAGGTCGACTTCGGGCGCTGGCGAACCGCCCGCTGTCGCCGTCCCTGAGGAGCCGGCCGGGATGGTCCCGACCGGGACCGCCCGGGAACCCTTCACCTCTCACATCGGAGGAGTCGTCAGGCATGAGCATCGTCGATGAGCTGCTGGAGAACAACCGACGGTACGCCCGGAGCTTCGCCGGGGGTGACCTCCCGGCGCCGCCGGCGAAGCGGCTGGCCGTGATCGCTTGCATGGACGCGCGGCTCGACGTGCACCGGATCCTGGGTCTGGCGGAGGGGGACGCTCACGTCATCCGCAACGCCGGCGGGGTGATCTCCGAGGACGCGATCCGCTCGCTCCTCATCTCGCAGCGCCTGCTCGGCACCGAGGAGATCATGCTCATCCACCACACCGAGTGCGGGATGGTGACCTTCCGCGACGACGAGGTCCGCCGGCAGGTGGAGGAGGAGACCGGCATCCGGCCGCCCTTCGCGCTCGAGGCCTTCCGCGACCCCGCCGAGGACGTCCGGCAGTCGATCGCCCGCATCCAGGCCAGCCCCTTCGTGCCCCGCAAGAACGTGCGCGGGTTCGTCTACGACGTCCGCACCGGTCTCCTGCAGGAGGTCGGCTGACCGGCCCATCCCGCCTCCCCGCTCGATCGAACCCGGGGCCGGCCCGGCCGGCGCGGTGCCGATCGAGGCCAGCCTGCCCGGGGTCGAGCGGGGGCGATCCGGGGGCCCGGTGGGACCGGGTCGTCCTCGCCATCACCCGCCGGCGCCGCGTTCGGAACGGCGAAGGCGGAGGACGGACGGCATCGACATCGGGGCGGTGTCGGCCACGCGTGGCTTCGGCGCCCGGCCGCAGGCGGCCCACACTCCGCCGTCCTCCTCGTCGCCGGGCCGGCCCACGGTGGCCGGCGGCTCGCGGACCCGGCCGGCATCGTGCTCGGGATCGGCGGCGCGGTGCTGCCGAGCCTGGTCGTGGCCGAGGGCGTCTCCACCTCGGCCTGGGCCGCCGCCGCCGGGACGCGTCGGAGCGCGCGAGCGACGCCCTGACGTCGAGCTTCATCGGGATCTCCCCGATCCTCCCCGCCCCGATCGTCGACCTCCCGCTCGGCCAGCTGCGGCGTCGGTCAGGCCAGCGGCCGGTGTCGTTCGGGCCGCTCCCCTCGGCATCGCCGCGGCGGGTGCGGGGCCCCTCGGCATCGTCCTGCGGGGCCGCCTGAACCCGGGCCCTGTCCGCTAGGGGTTGCTTCTGGCATCCTGCTCGAGGTCAACCACCAGCCGCCTCGAGCCGGCGGCGCAGGAGATGGGAGCCATGAACACGAAGAAGGTGCTGCTCGACGAGGCGGATCTGCCCGATCGCTGGTACAACATCCTGCCCGACCTGCCCGAGCCGCCGGCTCCCTACCTCCACCCGGCCACCTTGCCGCCGCTGGGGCCGGACGACCTGGCCCCGATCTTCCCCCAAGCCATCATCGCCCAGGAGGTCTCCCAGGAGCGCTGGATCGAGATCCCCGATCGGGTGCGCGAGATCTACCGGATCTGGCGCCCGAGCCCTCTCTACCGGGCCGAGCGCCTGGAGCGGGCACTGGACACGCCGGCCCGGATCTACTTCAAGTACGAGGGCGGCTCACCGGCCGGCTCGCACAAGCCCAACACCGCGGTGCCCCAGGCCTACTACAACGCCGCCGAGGGGGTGAAGCGCCTGACCACCGAGACCGGCGCCGGCCAGTGGGGCTCGGCCCTGGCGCTCGCCGGCAGCCTCTTCGGCCTGGAGGTGACCGTGTACATGGTCCGGGTCTCGTACGAGCAGAAGCCGTACCGGCGCGCCCTGATGGAGACCTGGGGGGCGACCGTCCACCCCTCGCCCAGCCCCCGGACCGCGGCCGGTCGGGCCGTGCTGGAGCGCGACCCCGACTCCCCGGGCAGCCTCGGCATCGCCATCTCCGAGGCGGTGGAGGACGCGGTCGGACGCGAGGACTCCCGATACTCACTGGGCTCGGTCGTCAACCACGTCCTGCTCCACCAGACCGTCATCGGCCTGGAGGCGAAGCGGCAGATGGAGCTGGTGGGCGAGTACCCGGACGTGGTCGTGGGCTGCGTCGGGGGCGGATCCAACTTCGCCGGCCTGGCCTATCCCTTCCTGGCCGACCTCCTCTCGGGGGCGAGGACCGGTACCCGCTTCGTCGCCGCAGAGCCGGCCGCCTGCCCGACCCTGACCCGGGGGGTGTACGGCTACGACTTCGGCGACACGGCCGGGGTGGGCCCGGTGGCAAAGATGTACACGCTCGGCCACGACTTCGTTCCCGACCCCATCCACGCCGGAGGACTGCGCTACCACGGCGACGCCCCCTCCCTCTGCATCCTGGTCCGGCACGGCCTGGTCGAGGCCCGCGCCTACCGGCAGAACGAGTGCTTCGCCGAGGCGGTGCGCTTCGCCCGCACCGAGGGGTTCCTGCCCGCGCCCGAGCCCTCGCACGCGCTGCGGGCGGTGGCGGAGGAGGCGGCCGCCGCCCGGGAGGCCGGCGAGCGCCGCGTCATCCTCTTCGGCCTCTGCGGCCACGGCCACTTCGACATGTCGGCCTACGATGCCTACCTGGCCGGCGCCCTCCAGGACGTCGAGCTGGCTCAGGAGCGCATCGACCGGGCCGTCCAGGAGCTCCCTGCCGTCCCCGCCTAGGCGAGACGGGACGTGGGAACGGATGCGTCCGGCCGGCGCTCCGGAGACGGCCGCGAGGCGCCCGGCGTCACCACTTGCGGTAGGGCAGGAACTTGCCGTGCATGGTCACCCGGACCCGGTCGCCGTGCGGGTCGGGCAGGCGGTCGACGTGCATCTCGAAGTCGATGGCGCTCATGATGCCCGCCCCGAACTCCTCCTCGATCAGGGCCTTCAGAGTGGTGCCGTAGACCTGGACGATCTCGTAGAAGCGGTAGATCAGGGGGTCGGTCGGGACGGTGGGCGAGAGCGACCCCTTGCTCGGGTGCCGCTGGAGCGCGGTCGCGACCTCGCGATCGAGGCCGAGGAGCTCGGTCACGGCGTCGGCCTCGGCGGCGTCCATCACCTGCTGCCCGAGCAGGGCGGAGGTGGTCCACACCGGGTCTCGGCCGATGTGCTCGGCGATGGCCCGGAACGAGAGGCCGCGGGACTCCTTGGCGGCCAGGATCCGATCGGTGGCCTGGGCGCGAGTCAGCATGGGTGGTCCTCCCCGAGCGTGATGCCCCAGACTACCGCTCCGTCCCGCCCCGGCGCGACGTGAACACGAGCGCCGAGACCGCGGTGGCCTGCCCGGACGGGCGCTGGACCTCCCCACCGGCCCGCGGCACCCCCCGCGACCGCGAGCCGGTCGTGGCCGGTTCGGGAGGCTCCGGGCCCTATTGGCCCCCGGTCGCCGCCGACTCCCTGGCCTCCAGCTCTCCCGGCAGGCGGCCCCCCGAGGTCCCAGCCTCCGGCTCCGGCGCCGCCGCCATCTGCCGCTTGATACCGCGGAAGACGTGCGCCCGCAGGCGGGCGAACTCGGGCAGCTCCTTCGTGGAGACCTGGTCCCGGGGTCGGGGCAGCCTCACGGACACCGTCTCCTGGACCGTCGTGGGCGGTCGGGTGAGCACCACCACGCGGTCGCTGAGGTAGACCGCCTCGTCGATGTCGTGGGTGACGAACAGGATCGTGACCCCGTACGCGGCCTGGACCTGGAGCACCAGGTCCTCGAGGTCGGCGCGGGCCTGGGCATCGACCGAGGCGAAGGGTTCGTCCATGAGCAGGATCTCCGGCTGGTAGGCCAGGGCGCGGGCGATGGCCACGCGTTGCTGCATGCCCCCGGAGAGCTGCCAGGGATAGCGATCGAGGTGGCGGGCCAGCCCTACCGAGGAGACCGCGTCCTCGACTCGTATCCGGCGCTCGCGACGCGACAGCTCCCGCTTGTGGCGGAGCGGGAGCTCGACGTTGTCGCGCACCGACAGCCAGGGCATGAGCGAGCGGCTGTAGTCCTGGAAGACGAAGGCCATCTCCGGGGGCGGGCTCACCACCGGCCGGCCTCGGAGCCGCACCTCGCCCCCGGAGGGGACGAGCAGGCCGGCCACGCAGCGCAGCATGGTCGTCTTCCCGCAGCCGGAGGGGCCGACCACGGAGACCAGCTCCCCCTCCCGGACCGAGAAGCTCAGCTCGGCGATCGCCCTGGTAGCCCCTCGCCCCTCGCCGTAGGTCTTGGCCAGCCCCGTGATCTCGAGCAGGGGGAGACCGCGCCCGGTGTTCACGCCCCCTCCAGGGCTCGGGCGCCCCGGTGCCACCTGAGCAGCCGCCCCTCCAGGAGGACGAAGAGCCCGTTCAGGAGGTATCCGAGCACGCCCAGGACCAGGATCCCGGACCACATCTCCGGGATCCGAAAGGTCTGCTGCGCCTCCAGGATGGAGTAGCCGATGCCGTTGGTGCTGGCCACCATCTCGCTGATCACCATCATGATGATGGCCAGGGAGAGACCGGTTCGTGCCCCGGCCACGATCTGCGGCGAGGCCGCGGGCAGGATCACGCGGGTCAGGCGGGTGACGAGCGGGAGCCCGTAGACGCGCGCGGTCTCGCGTAGCGTCGGGTCGACGCCGCCCACCCCATCGATGGTGTTGAGCAGCACCGGCCAGAGGCAGACCACCGCGATCATCAGCACCTTCATGGGGTCCCCGATCCCGAAGACCAGGATGCCGAAGGGCAACAGCGCCGGCGGAGGGATGCCGCGCAGGAACTGGACGATGGGATCGGCCGAGCGCCGGGCCGCCTCGGAGCAGCCGAGGAGCGTGCCCAGACCCACCCCGGCCAGCACCGCGGCCGCGTAGCCCACCCCCAGCCGTTCGAGGCTGGGGAGGACCTCCGCGCCGGCCGGGGCGGCGAGCCAGGTCTCCCTGAAGCTGCGCAGGATGTCGGGCAGGGGTGGGAAGAAGATCATCCCGGCCCGCGTCGACCAGGCCCACCACAGCGTCACGAGCACGATCGGCACCCCGACCTCGAGGATCGGGCCGGCTGCCCGACGAGGCGAGCGGCGCCCGAGGGCCCTCACCGTCCCCTCCCGCCCGTCCGTTGGGAGGGGTGCCAGTGCAGGAGGCGTCGCTCCAGGCGCGAGAACAGGGTGTTGATCGACCAGCCCAGGACGCCGGTGGTGGCGATGAGCGCGTACATGAGGCGGTCGTTGCCGCCCATCCGGGCCGCGTCGATCTCCCTGCCCAGGCCCGGTGAGCCGATCACCAGCTCGGCGGTGACGCCCAGGATGAGGGCGACCGCCGAGGAGAGGCGCAGCCCGGTGGCCAGGTAGGGCAGGGTGCTGGGCAGGATCACGTGGCGCACCCGCTCCAGGCGGCGGAGCCCGAAGCTGCGGGCCGTGTCCATGGTCAGGGGGTCGATGTCGCGCATGCCGTAGAGGACCTGGATGAACAGGGGCCAGAAGGAGGCGAAGACGACCAGGAAGAGCTTGCTGGTGAAGCCGGTCCCGTAGACGAGGATGGCCAGCGGGATCAGGGCCACCGACGGGATCGGGCGCAGGAACTCCAGGGGAACGCGGATGGCCCGGTAGGCGAGGTCGCTGGCGCCGATGACCATGCCCAGCGGGAGCGCCAGCAGCGCGGCCAGCAGGAGCCCCGACGCCCAGCCCTCCAGGGTCTGGCCAACGGCCGCCCAGAACTCGGCGCTGCCGAGCTGGAGGCCCAGGGTCGCGAGGGTCAGCGACGGCGGCGGGAAGTGCGCGGGGGGCAGGACGCCGCTCCGGCTCAGCGCCTCCAGGAGGGCGAGGACGCCCAGCCCCGAGATCCAGCCGTGAGGCCGGCGCCGGCGGAGCCGACGGTCGGCCCCGGCGATGCCGGCGTCAACCGGCACCGGCAGTGCTCCCTCTCCTCCCACCCGGGACCGGCAGGGCGCCGGTCCCTTCACGGCGGCCAGGCTCACGTCCGCCCCATCGTCGCCCGGGCGTCGGCACCGGCGCTCACCTCATCGTGGCACCGGCTCAGCTCGCCCCCGACCAGATCAGCGAGTTGACGTCGACGTCCGATTTGAGCCAACCCAGCTGCCTCATGAGCTGCTCGGTCTGGACGATGGAGGGCCGGTTCAGCTTGGCGTCCCAGGGCGAGAGCTCCATCCTGGGGATGACGCTGGCCGGGATCCTGGTGTAGGTGGTGATCGCCTGTCGGGCCACGTCCGGGTGCGCGCTGGCGTAGGTCAGCGATCGCTGGATGGCCTCGACGAAGGCCCTGACCAGGGCCGGGTGCTCCTGGATCTCCTTGTCGGTGGTGAAGTAGGTGCCCACGGTCATGCCCGGGAGGTAGCCCTCGAACAGGGGCGAGATCATGCGCCCGCCGCTGGCCTTGATCTGGGTCAGGAAGGGCTCGGGCACGGACACCGCGTCCACCCGCTTCTGGCTCAGCGCGGCGGGCATGTCGGGGAAGTCCACGGGCACGATCTTGAGCGATCCGGGATCGACGCCCGCCCGCTTCACGATGCCGTCGATGGCCAGCTCGTTCACGCCCTTCAGGGCATTGGCGGCGATGGTCTTGCCGGCCAGATCCTTGACGCTCTTGATCGGGCTGTCGGGCAGGACCATGATCGCCGACCAGGCATGGGCCGGGTCGCTGGCCGCGTTGTTGCCCGAGGCCACGATCTTCACCGGCAGGCCCTGGCCCCTGGCCAGGAGCAGGTTGACGGTGGCGGCGAAGCCGAAGTCGAGCGAGCCGCCGAGCACGGCGCTGGCCACGGCCGCCCCGCCCTGCATCAGCTGGGGCTTCACCACCAGGTTCTGCTGCTTGAAGAAGCCCTCCCGCATGCCCACGTAGAGGGGCGCTACGTCGGCGATGGGCAGGACCCCGACCTTGATGGTGGTGGGCTGGCGGCTCTGGGCGCCGCCACCGGCCGACCCGCCGCACGCCGAGACCGCGACCAGGGCGCCCAGCAGGCCGGCGAGAAGGGTCGAAGCGCCGCGACGGAACATGCCTCCTCCAGTTCCTCACTACCGCGGTGAATTGCATGAGCATGAAAGCACAGCGCGCCCGCCGGCGCAAGCCGCGGGGAAGCCCTGGCCGGGATCTCGCCGGGCGGCTGCGGCCGTGGCGCCGCCGGCCCGGGCGGACCTGCCCGGCGGCAGGCGTGACGCGCGGCGGCTGCCGAACCGATTCCGCGATCCACACCAGGTCGCGCTCGGAGAGGCCGAGGTCGGAGGCGGTCAGGTCGCAGGCCATGCCGTCGGCCCGCCAGATGGCTCGGCCGCGTCGGCGTCGGGGTTCCACGCGCCGGCCCCGCGGGGCGTCGCGGCCGCGGTTGACGACGATGTACCAGAGCCAGCCGTCCGCCGATCCCCGATCGGGATCGAAGCGGTCCAGCCGCTCCAGGGCGGGGGACCATGGCCTCCTGGGCAAGGTCCTCGGGGTCGGCTCCCGGAGGCGGCCGGGACCGCGAACCGGAGCCCGCGATCCACGTGCACCGCGCAGAACACCTCTCGCTCGCCGGCGGCGGTGGCCCCCATGCCCCGGGGACGCTCGCGGCCCTCGACAGGTGCCCGGCCCGGCGCATCCCCACGGCCCGACCTCCGTCGGTGCCCGCCCGGGAGGCGGCCGGCATCTCGGCGTCCGACACCGGAGTCCGGTCGCTGCGGCGGCGCCCCGACCCCGCCGAGACGCGGCCATCCCGGCCCGAGATGGCCAGCGCTCCCTCAGGCGGGCGGGACGATCGGCACCAGCAGGTAGGAGGGATGGCCGGGGCCGGTGTGGACGGTCACCCGGCCCCCGTACACCTCGGGCGGGCGGGTCTCGGGGTCGTTGTGGGTGAACGGCCCCACCCCTCGGCCGGCGTAGACGAAGCTCTGCCCGAACTCGTCCACCGGTCCCTCGTACTCGTAGTCCTTGCCCCGGATGGAGAGGGCCAGCCGGTACCCGGGCGGGAGGACGATGCAGGTGGGGATGATCTCCACCTCCAGCTCGTAGACCTGGCCCGGAGTCAGCGGCTGCACCTCGTCGTGCGGGTGGTAGGGCCGGTAGGGCAGGGAGCGGGCCGGGTCGAGCTTGCGGTGCGACGCCCGCAGCCACCCGTTGGCGATGGGCGTGTTGGGGTCGAGCGCGCCCTGGAAGGTCACCTCTCCCCCGGTCGGGTCGAAGGCCCGCACCACCAGGAAGAGGTCGGCGTCGGCCGTGGACGAGGAGATGAAGAGCCGGGCCGCGAGTGGACCTGTGATCTCGGTCTCCTCCCGAACCGGTGGCATCCAGAAGGTCACTCCGTCGCCCAGGGCCTCGTACTCGACCGCGGCCTCGGCCTCGGGCACCGCCTCGGTCAGCGACATCGCCCGCACGTCCAGATAGAGCCGGGTCCAGCGGGTGCGGGCCAGCGGCCACTCGCCCTCCGCCCGGAGCACGAAGCGCTCGCCCGGATGGCGCACGTTGAGCAGCACCCGCGGCTGTCGATCCCAGCCGTTGTCGATGCCCTTCAGGAAGTGGTCGAAGAACCGTCGCTGCAGGTCCAGCCCGTAGGCGGAGTAGAACGGCCCCCAGTGCGTGCCGCCGTGGACCTCCAGCCACTTCTGAGCGGAGGCCGCCTCGGTGAAGCCCTCGAAGTTCCCCCTGGGGTGCAGGCCCTGCCCGCCCCAGTTGGCCGCCGAGAGGAGGGGGACGGTCACCCGTGACCAGTCCACCCGGGAGGCGCGGTGGTACTCGTCATCCAGTGGATGTCGCTTGATCTCCTGGATCTGGTCGACACGGTTGCGCGCCAGCTCCTCCTCGGTGAGCGTGAGCGGCCCGGCCACGGGCTCGCCGGTGTTGGGGTTGCGCCGTCCCCGCTCGCCGACCCCGTACTGGACGTTCCGCACCTGGATCGGGAACCACTTCGAGCGGAACTCGCAGTAGATTCCCCCGTGGTAGAGCGCGTCCCGGTAGTCGTCGGCCCGGCCCTCCCAGGGGATGATGGCCGTCAGGTGGGGCGGCTGCAGGGCGGCCACCCGCCACTGGTTGGAGGCGTAGTAGGAGATGCCCAGCATCCCCACCCGGCCGTTCGACCAGGGCCGGGTGCCCGCCCACTCGATGCAGGCGTAGAGGTCCTGGATCTCGCGGGCCGAGTTGACGTCCAGGACACCGGGCGACCACCCGGCGCCTCGCGAGTCCACCCGCACCAGGGCGTAGCCGTGGGGCACCCAGCGCTCGGGGTCGGGGGTCTCCCAGTTCATGTAGCGGTTGGAGGAGCCGACCGCCACCTCGGGATGGTCCTGGAGCAGCTTCTGCCACTGGGCCGGATAGCCTTCCTGGAAGGCCAGGCCCTTGCCGTACACGCCGTAGGTCAGGATCACCGGGTACCGACCTTCGGCGACGGGCCGGAACACGTCCGCCCGCAGCACCACCCCGTCGTCCATCGGGATGGGGGCGTGCCAGGTGATCCGCATCCCGTCCCGGTCCTCGGTCCGCTCGTAGGGGTCGGCCCGCTCGAGGAGCTCGCTCATGCCCCCAATCCTCGGCCACGGCCGGACCCCGGGGCAACGGCGCCGGTGAACCCCCGGCCGGCCGCCCTCCCCGCGCGACGGCCGCCGGCCCCGGACCGGAGCGGGTCGTCGGCCTCGGGCGCGCTACCATCGGGGGCCAGGAGGACGGGATGCCATACGCCACCACCGACGACGGGGTCCGCCTGTACTACGAGGAGACCGGCTCGGGCAGCCCGCTGCTCTTCGTCCACGAGTTCGCGGGAGATCATCGGAGCTGGGAGCCCCAGGTCCGTCGCCTCTGCCGGCTGCACCGCTGCATCACCTACGACGCCCGCGGCTACCCGCCCTCGGCCGTGCCCCTCGAGCCCGACCGATACTCCCAGGAGCGTGCGGTGGCGGACGCCGTCGCCGTCCTCGATCACCTGGGCATCGAGCGCGCCCACGTGATCGGCCTCTCCATGGGTGGCTTCTGCGCGCTCCACCTCGGGCTCCGCCACCCCGAGCGGGCGCGCTCCCTGGTCGTCGCCGGCTGCGGCTACGGCTCCGAACCCGAGCGGCGCGCGGCCTGGCAGGAGGAGACCGAGGCCACGGCCCGGGCCTTCGAGAGCGAAGGCTCCCCGGCGACCGCCGAGCGCTACCTGCTCGGGCCGGCCCGGGTGCAGCTCCAGGTCAAGGACCCCCGGGCCTGGGAGGAGTCGAAGCGATGGCTGGCCGAGCACTCGGCCGTGGGCTCGGCCCTCACCCTGCGCGGAGTGCAGATGCGCCGGCCGTCGCTGTACGACCTGAGGGAGGAACTGAGCCGCCTGCGGGTGCCGACCCTGATCGTGACCGGCGACGAGGACGAGGGCTGCCTCGACGTGGGGCTGATGCTGAAACGGACCATCCCCTCCTCGGCCCTGGCGGTGCTGCCCCGCACCGGCCACGCCTGCAACCTGGAGGAACCGGAGCTCTTCAACCGCCTGGTGGAGGACTTCATCACCACCGTGGAGGCGGGCCGCTGGACCCTCCGCGATCCCCGCGCCACCGCCGCCACGCTCACCGGCATGGGCCCGCGGCCGTCGTCCCCGGGCGGGCCGGCCTGACGCCGGTCCCGGCGCTCACGCCCAGACGTCGGCCGCGGGGATGACCACGACCGTGGCCACGTAGGGACCCTCCAGGAGGAAGCGGCCCTGCA
>DASRBU010000002.1:0-22714 GCA_035653475.1 Candidatus Dormiibacterota bacterium
GTGTACGCGCACCGGCTGCACACGGCCCCCTTCGGCAAGGCCGGTCCCAACCTGGGGGAGGTCATCTCGCGGATCACGGGCCAGGTCTGAGCCGCGGCCCGGGTCAGCGCCGCTGGAGGCCCCCGCTCAGGGCGTTGACCACGAGCAGGAGCGCCGCCGCGCCGATGAAGGCCACGATCGCCTCCGGGATCGGGCCGCTGCCCAGACCGATGCCCGCCAGCGCCAGCAGGTGCGGGCCCAGGAAGGCCCCGATCACGCCCACGATCAGATCGACCAGAAGGCCATGGCCGCGGCCGGCGACGGCGCGGCGGGCCAGCGCCCCCGCCAGCAGGCCCACGACCAGGAACACGAGGGTGTCGGTGCTCCCCAGGCTCGACCAGCCCGGAACGGTGATGGTCATCGTCGTCTCCCTCCCAGCTCTCGCCGCCGGGGGCGGCAGCCCTCACCTTACCCGGATCGAGCCGGATCGTCGACCGGGCCACGCCGCGCCGGAAAACCCGCTACCCTAGCCCTCCCATGGCTCGAGTCCTCGCGGAGACCGGCGCCGAGCAGGCGCGCTGGGACCTGACCGAGCTCTACCGGTCTCCAGACGATCCCGCCATCGAGGCCACCCTGGGCGAGGCCCTGGAGTTCGCTCGCGAGTTCGAGCGCAGGTACCGGGGCCGGATCGCCCAGCTCGGCCCGGACGAGTTCAGCGCCATGATGCAGGAGCTGGAGCGCCACTACCTGCACAGCGCCCGGCCCGGGCTCTACGCCCACCTCCGCCACAGCCTGGACACCCGGGACCCGGCGGCCGGGCGCCTGGTGGCCCGCACCCGGGAGGCGGCGGCGGAACGGGGTAAGCACCTGGTCTTCTTCGGGCTGGAGGTGGCCCAGCTCACCGACGAGCAGTGCGATCGCCTGTTCGCCGATCCCGTGGCCGCCCGCTACCGGCACGCGATCGAGGTCGAGCGGCGCTTCCGCGACCACCAGCTGAGCGAGGTCGAGGAGCGGCTGCTGACCGAGATCAGCCCCACCGGCGTCGGCGCCTGGACCCGCCTCTTCGAGGAGCTGTGCGCGGGGATCGAGGTCGAGCTGGACGAGGGCGTGGCGCCCCTGAGCGTGGCCCTGGCCCGGCTCCGCGACGGCGACCGCACGGTTCGGGAGCGCGCCAGCCACGCCATCACCGCCGCCCTCCGCCGGGACCTGCGCACGCGCGCCTACGTCTTCAACATCGTGCTCCAGGACAAGGCCATCTCCGACCGGCTGCGCAAGTACCCGACCTGGATCAGCGCCCGCAAC
Organism: Candidatus Dormiibacterota bacterium; assembly: GCA_035653475.1. Classification (GTDB taxonomy): domain Bacteria; phylum Chloroflexota; class Dormibacteria; order Dormibacterales; family Dormibacteraceae; genus CADDZO01. The sequence goes on from DASRBU010000002.1 coordinate 1,282, forward strand.
CTGGCCAACGAGATCTCCGACGAGGCGGTGCAGGCGCTGGTCGAGGCGGTAACCGGCCGCTACGACCTGGTGGCCAGGTACTACCGGGTGAAGCGCCGCCTGCTGGGGGTGGACCGGCTCTACGAGTGGGACCGCTACGCGCCGATCGGAACCGCAGACCGGCGCATCACCTGGAACGAGGCCCGCGACCTGGTGCTCTCCTCCTACCGGCGCTTCTCACCCCGGGCGGGCGCCATCGTCTCCGACTTCTTCGACCGGGGCTGGATCGACGCCCCGGTGGTGGAGGGCAAGGAAGGAGGCGCCTACTGCGCCTTCGCCACCCCGGACCTGCACCCATTCGTGATGATGAACTTCACCGGCCAGCTCAACGACGCCCTCACCCTGGCCCACGAGCTGGGCCATGGCCTCCACGACGTGCTGGCCGCGCAGCGCAACCACGTCTTCGACTACCACCCTCCGTTGACCCTGGCGGAGACGGCCTCGGTCTTCGGCGAGACCCTCACCTTCGACGCCGTCCTGGCCCAGGAGCCCGACCCCCGGGTCCGGCTCTCGATGCTCTGCCACCAGGTGGAGGACGCCTTCGCCACCATCTTCCGCCAGGTGGCGATGAACCGCTTCGAGGACGCCGTCCACCTGGCCCGGCGAAGCGAAGGCGAGCTCGCCCCGGAGCGGCTCGGGGCCCTCTGGCAGCAGCACCTCCAGGCCATGTTCGGGGACTCGCTCAGCCTCACCGACGAGCACCAGGTCTGGTGGAGCTACGTCGAGCACTTCGTGCACACGCCGGGCTACGTCTACGCCTACGCCTTCGGCAACCTGCTGGCCCTCTCCATCTACCGGCGTTACCGGGAGACCGGCGACCCGGAGTTCGTCGACGCCTACCTCGATTTCCTGGGCCTGGGCGGCTCGATGCCACCGCCCGAGGCCGCGCGCCGGGTCGGCGTGGACATCGGGGATCCCGGCTTCTGGAGCTCGGGACTGGACATCGTCGCCGACATGGTGAGCGAGGTCGAGCGGCTGGCCGGCACCTGAGCTCGGCCACCCGGCCACCCGGCCCGAGTTCCCGGCTGGCGATCGGCGACGGCTCCTGGAAGACTGGTGGCAGGTGGGCGTCGCCACCGTGACGTCCGGTCCGCTCCGGCAGGAGGCGCGGGGAATGCCGTTCTGTAGTTTCGGCATCGATCTGGGCAGCACGACCACCGTGGTCTGCCGCCCCGAGCACGGGCTGGTCCTGCAGGAGCCGGCGCTGATGCTGGTTCGGGCCGAGGACCACCGATCGGAGCCGCTCCTGGTCGGCGCCGACGCGGAGCGCCTCCAGGGTCGGGTGGGCAACGGCGTGACCGTGATCCGTCCCTTCCGGGAGGGGGCGGTGGCCGATCTGCCGGCCGCCCGCGCCTACCTCACCTCCGTGCTGCGGCGGATCACGCCGCGGCCATGGGACCGGATGCGTCCCCGGGCCACGCTCTCGGTGCCCACCGGCGCGACCGCGCTCGAGCGCCGAGCCCTGCTGGAGGTCGCCGAGGAGGCGGGCTTCGGCCGCGTCATCCTCTTCCCCGGGCCGGTCGCCGGTGCCGTGGGCTGCGGGCTGGATCCCATGGAACCCAGGGTCCGCCTGGTGATCGACGTGGGCGGGGGACGATCCGAGGCGGTGGCCTTTTGCTACGGCGACGTCCTCACCTCACGGTCCAACCGGATCGCGGGCGAGGAGATGACGCTCGCCCTGCGCCGCCACCTTCGCCAGCAGCACCATCTGAGCGTGGACGAGCTCACGGCCGAGCGGGCGAAGCGGATGGCAACGGCGCCCAACGGTCCCGTGGTGCTGGAGGGCCGGGACCTCGAGTCGGGCAGGCCCCGCCTGGTGACCATGAGCGCGCAGGAGGTGGAGGAGGTTCTGAGCCCCGTCTGCACCGAGATCGCGGAGGCCATGGCCGAGTGCCTGGAGGAGCTCCCGCCGCTGGCCGTGATCGACGTCCTGCAGGACGGCGTGCTCGTCCTCGGCGGCGGGGCGCTGGTGCCGGCGCTGGCGGAGGCGGTGACGGCGGCGTTCACCGCCTCGGCGCGGGTCGCCGAGCGACCCCTGACCTGCGTGGCCGAGGGTGCGGCGGCGTGCACGCGCCGTCCCGACCTGCGCCGGGCCTACGCCCTCTGATCGGGTCCCGTCGCACCATCATCGCGGGCCGAGCGCCGACCGGAGCCGCGCTGGTATGTCCTCTCCGTAGGGTCCCCGGCTCACCCCTCGCCGCCGGCGCCCGGTGGCCGGGTGCGCCGCACCATCGGCCCGGTCGTCCACCACCGGCACCCGCGGAACACGGCCCGCGACCCGGCGGCGCCCCGTGCGTGGTGCTGTCGTCGAATCGGCGCCCAACGCCGAGCCCGCCGATCGGGGCAGGCCGCGTCGAGACCGGCGCGGCCGCGCTCGTGGAGCCAACCGACGCCGGCGCGGAAATCCGCCGGAGCCGCCAACCAGGGATCGGAGCTGCGGCCGGGCCAACGGCGCCGGGAACTCGGGGTGAGCGGCGGGTGAGCGGCCGCGCTGGCCCCGAACCCGGGTCGAACCGGTGGCGCGCCCCAGGGTGCGGCGACGGCGACCCGGTCGATCGTCGCTCGGCGGCCTCGCCCCGAGGCCACGATCTCAGCCCACCGCCCGGCGTGGGCGCCGTGCACGGCCGGCGGCCTACCCCTCCAGTCGCCGGATGCGCGTGGTCGTGACCGCCAGCCCGGGGCGCGGCCAGCGCTGCAGCCCGGGATGATTGGGGTCGAGCACCAGCCAGCCGTCGGCGTCCGAGGCCACCAGGACGACGCTGTGGCCGCCCGTGGAGTAGGTCGAGGATCGCAGGGGGTGCCAGCCCCAGGTCCCGTACACCCCCGGCCGCTCCTGACCCCAGGCCAGGTTCGCCACCAGCACCTCCCCGGGAGCCGGCCGCAACCTCCGCCAGGGGAGCCGGAGCGAGGTCCGGGAACGGACCCGGAGACCGTGCTCGGCCGCCAGGCGCTCGACGCGGCGGTCCAGCGGCGCCGGCCGGCCGGGCAGGGCGACGTAGTCCAGGAGCGCGGGCGCACCGTAGGGCAGGCTCGCCCCCAGGCGTCGGCAGGCCTCGCCCAGCTCCGGCAGCTGGCGGGCGCCCAGCGCCCGCAGGCCGGCCAGGATGGCCGCGGTGGTGCAGGCGGCCCCCCGGTTGGGAACCCAGCACCGCTCCAGCGTCTGCGGGGTGACCATGGCTATGGTTATTGGCAGATCGCTCTCGTGGCACAGCCGGCGACCGTACCCGAGCACCTGGAACGCAGCGTCGTCGCCCGCGCGCGGAGATACGAACGCGAGGCGGTGGCGGAGCTTTGCGATCGCAACCTGGAACGACTCTACCGGATGTGCGAGGCCCTGACCGGCAGCTCGCAGGCGGCGGAGGAGGTGGCCGGGATGGCCTTCATGAAGGCCCTCGACGGGCTGCCCGACTTCGAGGGCGAGGGCCAGGCCTTCGACATCTGGCTGATGCGGCTCGGGGCCTCGGCCGCGGCCCGGCGGCGGCCCCCCGGCGTGGGCCTGCGGGCGCGCATGGCCCGCCTCAGCAACTTCGACTACGAGCTGGTGGCGCTGCGCGTCCTGGGCGAGATCGACAGCGACCGTCTGTCACCGGCCCTCAACGCGCCCCCGGCCAACCTGCGCGCCTGGCTGGTGTCCGGCCTGCGCGAGCTGGACGGCAGGTCGGGCAGTGGGTGGGGCTACGACCTGCGGGCCTTCGACGCCGCCGTCGGGGAGGTGGTGGCGGGTGCCGATCCGGATCGTACCGCCGCCACCCTGTCCGCCCCGCCCGACGCCGAGGCCCTGCTCCGGGTGGTGGCACAGCTGCGGAGGCTGATGGGCGGGCCGCCTCCGGCGGAGGCGGTGACCAGGCTGCGCACCCAGGTCCTGGCCGCGGTGGCCGAGCGTCGGGTGCAGTGGGTGCGTCGCCATCACCATGGGGTGGCGACCGTGCCGGGGGTGGACCGGCGCCGCTACCCGACCCGCCGGGGGACGGCGATCGCGCTCGCCCTGGCCGCCCTGCTGGCGGCGGTGGTGGGGGGCAGCTTCGCCCTGCTCAGCTCGTTCGCGGAGCCCGACTCGCCCCTGTACCCGCTCAAGCTCACCGGGGAGGGCGTCCTGGTGGCGATGGACATCAGCCCGGTCAGCCGGGCCGACCTCGAGGTCAAGCTGGCCCGGACGCGGGAACGGGAAGCGGAGGACATGGCCGTGCACGGCAAAGGAGGATTGGCGGTGCAGGCCCTGCGGGCGCGCTACCAGCTCCTGCTCGCCGCCGGCCGGGATCTGCTCTCGGTGCCGGAGGCCGACCGGGACCGGGGCTGGAGATCGACGCGGGACGAGTTCTTCGCCGAGGAGGACAAGGCAGAGACCCTGATCGAGCGCGACCTCGAGGCCGGTGGCCAGCGGCAGGCAGCGGACCGGGCCCAGACCGTGGTCGGCGACTACGAACGGGATCGGAAGGCGTTGGACGCCTCCTTGGGGCGGCGGCCGACGCGCCCCCCGACCCCCGGCGGCCCGGGCGACGCCTCGGCGGGCTGAGCTCCGCCCGCCGCCGTCTCGCGATCCCTCCAACGGTGACGTACACTATGGCATTCCGTCCAGCGGCCCGAGACGGCGTGGGCGGCAACGGCCGCGGAGCACGACGGACGATCACCATTGAGGACCACCAGGACGATCCATAGCCCGGGAGACGACGCGCTGCGGGAGCCAGGCCCCTCTGGAGGAGGGCCGGCCCTCCGCCCGCTGCACGGCGCGGACCGTCCGGGAATCCGTCTCAGGCCGGAGGTCGCCCGCCACCGGACCCGGAGGGCGGCCACCGGTGAGATCGGTGGGGTGGCCGACCGCCGGTCGGCGGTGAGCGGCGCCGTCACCGGAGCCGCCGGGAGCGGGCGATGGACCTGAGCTCGGCCCCCTCCTCCGGCCGCCTCGTGGACGCGCACCCCACCGACGACGAGACCGTCGGGCCCGACCCCGACTCCGCCGCCTGCCACGTGGTCGTGCACACGCACTGGGACCGGGAGTGGTACCTCCCCTTCTCGGTCTACCGGCGGCGGCTGGTGGCCCTGATCGACTCGCTGCTGCTCGCACTCGAGCGCGAGCCCAGCCTGCGCTTCCACCTGGACGGCCAGATGGCGCTGGTGGATGATTACCTCGACCTCCGACCCGAGCGGAGGGCGGCCCTGGCCCGAGCCGCGGCCGAGGGACGGATCTCGCTCGGCCCCTGGTACACCCTCCCCGACGAGCACCTGGTGAGCGGGGAGGCGCTGATCCGCAACCTGGAGCTGGGCCAGGCCCGGGCCCGGCGTTTCGGCGAGCCGATGCGGGTCGGCTACCTGCCCGACCAGTTCGGCCACACCGCGCAGATGCCCCAGATCTTGCGCCTGGCCGGCATCGAGTCGGCGGTGCTGTGGCGTGGCGTCCCGGCCTCCATGACCTCCGACGTCTTCACCTGGGAGGCCCTCGACGGCACCTCGGTGACCGCGGTCCATCTCCGCGGCGGCTACAACTCGGCCCGGGACCTACCCCTCGACCCGGGTGCGCTCGGGGCCAGGATCGATCAGCTGGTGGCGGAGCGGCGCAGCGGCAACCCGGAGGGGCCCTGGCTGCTCATGGCCGGCGACGACCACACCCCGGTCCCGAACGGGCTCGCCACCGCCCTCGAGCAGGCCGGCGCCCAGCACCGCGCGGTCACCAGCACACTGGAGGCCTACCTCGCCCGCCGTCCGCCCGCCGGGGCGCGATGGCGGGGCGAGCTGCACTCGGCCGGCGTCGCCAACGTGCTCAAGGGCACGCTGTCCGCGCGTTTCCCCCTGAAGCTGCGACACGCGGCGCTGGAACGTCGACTCGAACGCTACCTGGAGCCGGTGTACGCCTTGAGCGAGCTGCCCTGGCCGGAGCGCGAGCTCGGTTACTGCTGGCGCCAGGTGATCCTGAACAGCGCCCACGACAGTATCTGTGGTTGCTCCATCGATCGCGTCCACGAGGAGGCCGACGAGCGCCTGTGGCGGGCCGAGGCCATGGCCCGGACGCTGTGGGACCGGCTGGGGGTGGGCGAGGGGCTCTTCAATCCCAGCCTGTTCGAGCGTGAGGGCGTGCCCCCCCTGGGGGTGGCGCGCGTCCGGCCGGCCCCCGAGGAACCGGCGCCGGCGCTCGATCTGGCCCTCGAGGACTGCCCCGACCACGGCGACGCCTACACCTTCGATCCCCCCGAGGGGGCGGTCCCGGAGCGGCGGCCGCTGGTCGGCGCCCGCTTCGGGCGGCGGCGCGGCGAACCCTTCACCCGGGTCACGATCGAGATCGACAACCGGCGGCCGAACCACCGCCTGCGGCTGATCGTCCCCACCTCCACCGGGGCCGGTGCCTGGGCCGGCGTCGCCTTTGGGGCCGTCCACCGGCCCTTCCGTCCCGCCGGGAGCGAGCCCGGGGTCGAGTTCGACCTCCCCACCGACCCGGCGCGTCTGTGGGTGGACGCGGGCGGGACCGCCGTCTTCGTCCCCGGCCCGTTCGAATACGAGCTGCTGGAGGACGGCATCGCCATCACCCTGCTGCGTTGCGTGGGCTGGCTCTCCCGCGACGCCCTGCGCCACCGTCCGGTCCCGGCGGGGCCGCAGCTGGCCACCCCGCAGGCCCAGATGCTGGGGCGGCACCGCTTCGAGCTGGCCGTGTACCGACACGACGGCGACTGGCAGGAGGCGATGGTGCCCCGCTGGGCGGAGGTGTTCGCCCACCCCTTGCTGCCGGCCCCGGCGGTGCCGCTGCGGCCGGGCCCGGCGGAGGAGGACCCCGCCGTCCTGATCAGCGCGCTGCGCAAGGTGGAGGGTCGGCTGCAGCTGCGCACCTACCGCTGTGCCGAGCCCTGGCGCATCGAGACCCACTGGCTGTAGCGCCCCCGGGCGTACCTTTGATCTCGGAGGCCCCCGGAACCGGCCTCGACGGTCACACGCCCGGGATGGGCGCCGAGGAGGCACGTTGATGCAGGGGAGAACCAGGACATGCCATCAGCCCGCGAGCTGACGGAACCGGATCTCCAGCTCCTGCGGGAGCTGGGGCAGCAGCTGCGCGTGGACTCCATCCGCTGCAGCACGGCGGCGGGCTCGGGACACCCGACCTCCGCCATGTCGGCGGCCGACATCGCGGCGGTGCTGCTGGTCCGGCACCTCGAGTACGACTGGGAGCGCCCGAGGGAGCCCAACAACGACCACCTGATCCTCTCCAAGGGACACGCCTCGCCGCTCTACTACGCCATGTTCAAGGCCGCCGGCGCCATCACCGACGAGGAGCTGATGACCTTCCGGCGCTTCGGCTCGCGGCTGCAGGGTCATCCCACCCCGGCCCTCCCCTGGGTCGACGTCGCCACCGGATCGCTCGGTCAGGGGATGCCGATCGCGGTCGGCATCGCCCTCGCCGGCCGCTACCTCGACCGGCTCGACTACCACGTGTGGGCGCTGTGCGGCGACTCCGAGATGGCGGAGGGGTCGATCTGGGAGGCCCTCGACAAGGCCGGCCATTACCGGCTCTCCAACTTCACCGCCATCGTCGACGTCAACCGGCTCGGCCAGCGCGGGCCGACCGAGCTGGGCTGGGACCTGGAGGCGTACCGGCGCCGGGTCGAGGCCTTCGGCGCCCGGGCCATCCTCATCGACGGGCACGACCTGGTCCAGATCGACCGCGCCCTGACCGAAGCCCGCAACGCCGGTGGCCGTCCCACCGTGATCCTGGCCCGGACGAAGAAGGGCAAGGGGTTCTCGGAGGTCGAGGACAAGGAGGGATGGCACGGACGGGCGTTGCCACCGGACATGGCCGAGCGTGCCATCGCCGAGCTGGGCGGCGTGCGTCACCTGGTCGTGCCCACCCGCAAGCCGGAGCCGGCACGGCCGCCGGCGCGCGTCGACGGGGCGGTCGAGCTTCCCAGGTACGAGCTGGGCCGGCCGGTGGCGACCCGCAAAGCCTACGGCGACGCGCTCAGGGCGCTGGGGGCCCGGGGCGACGTCGTGGCCATGGACGGCGAGGTCTCCAACTCCACCCACGCCGAGGAGTTCGCCCACGCCTACCCGGATCGCTACTTCGAGATGTTCATCGCCGAGCAGATGCTGGTCTCGGCCGCCGTGGGCATGAGCGTCCGAGGCTACACCCCCTTCGCCTCCACCTTCGCGGCCTTCCTCACCCGGGCCTACGACTTCATCCGCATGGCCGGGGTATCGGAGGTGAGCATCCGGTTGGTGGGCTCCCACGCCGGGGTCGAGATCGGCCCCGACGGCCCCTCGCAGATGGCCCTCGAGGACCTGGCGGCCATGCGGGCAGTGCACGGGTCGACCGTGCTCTACCCGAGCGATGCCACCTCCACCGTGGCCCTGACCGCGCTCATGGCCGACACCCCGGGCATCACCTTCCTGCGTACCACGCGCGGCGCCTACCCGGTCCTCTACCCGCCGGAGGAGCGTTTCGAGATCGGTGGCTCCAAGGTGCTGCGCGCCTCCGACGCCGATCAGGTGGCGCTGATCGGGGCCGGGGTGACCGTCCACAACTGCCTCGCCGCCGCCGACCTGCTGGCCGCCGAGGGTATCGCCGCCCGGGTCATCGACCTCTACAGCGTGAAACCGGTGGACGTGGGGACGCTCCGCGAGGCCAGCCGGGTGACCTCCGGGCGCCTGGTGGTGGCCGAGGACCATTACCCGCAGGGCGGGCTCGGTGCCGCGGTCATGGAGGCCCTGGCCGGGGATCCCCGGCCGCCTCGTCTCGCCCACTGTGCCGTGCGCGGCCTGCCGACCTCCGGCACCCCGAGCGAGCTGATGGAGGCGGCCGGCATCTCACCTGGGCAGATCGCGGTGGCCGCGCGCCGTCTGGTGCACGAGCACGAGGAGGTGAGGCAGCCATGACCAGCCCCATCCAGGAGCTCCGAGCGCTCGGTCAAAGCCTCTGGCTGGACAACCTCCAGCGTGAGCTCATCACCTCCGGCGAGCTGGCCCGCCTGCGCGAGGAGGGGGTGACCGGCATCACCTCCAACCCCACCATCTTCGAGAAGGCGATCAGCGGCTCGGCCGACTACGACGAGTCCCTGGTCCGTCTGGTGGAGGAGGGGCGCGAGCCGGAGGACATCCTCTGGGAGCTGATGCTGGAGGACATCCGGGCCGCGGCCGACGTCTTCCGCCCGGTCTACGACGCCACCCGAGGGGGCGACGGCTACGTCAGCCTCGAGGTCTCGCCCAGGCTGGCCATGGACACCCAGGGGACGGTGGAGATGGCGCGGGACCTCTTCCGCCGTGCCGATCGCCCCAACATCATGATCAAGATCCCGGCCACCGAGCCCGGCCTGCCAGCGATCCGGCAGATGCTGGCCGAGGGCGTCAACATCAACGTGACCCTGATCTTCGCCGTGGAGCGCTACCGGGAGGTGGTCGAGGCCTTCCTGGCCGGGCTGGAGGACCTGAGGGCCGAGGGCGGTGACCTGTCCCGGGTGGCGAGCGTGGCCAGCTTCTTCGTGAGCCGGGTGGACACCAAGGTGGACCGGATCCTGGATGCCAGGATCGCCGCCAGCGAGGACCCGGGCGAGCGGTCACGCCTCGAGGCCCTGCTGGGCAAGGTCGGCATCGCCAACTCGAAGCGCGCCTACCAGGAGTGGCGGCGGCTCCACTCCGGCCCGCGCTGGGAGGCGCTGCGAGCGGCCGGGGCCCGGCCCCAGCGCTGCCTGTGGGCGAGCACCTCGACCAAGGACCCGCGCTACCCGGACACCATGTACGTGGAGGAGCTGATCGGGCCCGAGACCGTCGACACGGTCCCCGACCGCACCCTGGCCGCCTTCCGGGCCCACGGGGAGGTGCGGCGGAGCCTCGACCAGGGGGTCGAGCTGGCGGAGCAGCAACTGCGGGCGCTGGCCGAGCTCGGCGTCGACCTCCGCCAGATCACCCGGGAGCTGGAGGTCGAGGGCGTGGCGGCCTTCGAGCGCTCCTACGAGAGCCTGCTGGCCACGGTGGGGCGGGCGGCGGCCGAGATCCGATCCGGACGTGGCCCGCGCCAGTGGCACGCTCTGGGAGCCCTGCAGCCGGCCGTGGACGAGGCGGTCGCACAGCTGCAAGCGGAGGACGCCCCCCGGCGACTGTGGGCCAAGGACCCGTCCTTCTGGACGCCGAAGGCGGAGCCCGGACGCTGGATGGGCTGGCTCGAAGCCCCGGAGCAGATGCTCGAGGCCCTGGACCCCTTGCTGGAACGGGCCGAGCAGGCCCGCGAGTACGCGGACGTGGTGCTGCTCGGGATGGGCGGCTCCAGCCTGTGCCCGGACGTGCTCCGTCGGACCTTCGGTCAGGTCGACGGCCACCCTCGCCTGCACGTCCTCGACACCACCGACCCGGGCACCATCCTGGACCTGCGCCGCGGGCTCGACCTGGAGCGAACGCTCTTCATCGTGGCCAGCAAGTCGGGGACCACCACCGAGACGCTCTCGCACCTCGCCTATTTCTGGCAGGAGAGTCAACGGGCCGGCGTGCGACCGCCTGGCCACCACTTCGCGGCCATCACCGACGCCGGCACCGAGCTGGAGCGGATCGCCGCCGAGCGGGGCTTCCGCTGGACGTTCCTCAACCCGCCCGACATCGGGGGTCGATACTCCGCCCTCTCCTACTTCGGGCTGGTGCCCGGCGCCGTGATGGGGGTGGACGTGCGCGAGCTGCTGGAGCGCTCGAGGGAGATGGCCGAGCTCTGCGGGCCGAGCGTGCCGGTGGCGAGGAATCCGGGACTCTGGCTGGGGGCGGCGTTGGGGCGCCTGGCCGGCCTGGGCCGGAACAAGCTCACCTTGGTGGTGTCGGCTCCGGTGGCGAGCTTCGGCTTCTGGCTCGAGCAGCTGCTGGCCGAGAGCACCGGCAAGGAGGGCCGGGGCATCGTGCCGGTGGAGGGCGAGCCCCTGGGGCCGCCGGCGGTGTACGGCGAGGACCGGTTGTTCGTGCACGTCCGTCTCGACACCGAGGACGCGGCCGGGGTGGAGGAGCTGGAGCGGGCAGGGCAGCCGGTGGTGACGCTGGTTATGCGCGACCCCCTGGACCTGGGCGGCGAGTTCCTGCGCTGGGAGATCGCCACCGCCGTGGCCGGGGCCATGTTGGGCATCGACCCCTTCGATCAGCCCAATGTGCAGGAGAGCAAGGACAACACCCGCCGGGTGCTCGACGCCTACGTGGCCTCGGGACGCCTGCCCGAGGCGGAGGCGGTGCCGGCGGCCGAGGCCGGCCCTGCTCTGGCCGGCCTGCTGGGCCGCGCCCCCCGGGGCGCGTACCTGGCCACCATGGCCTACACGGCTCGCACCGAGGCCTCCGAGGCGGCCCTGGCGCGCATCAGGCACCGGGTGCGGGACGCCACCCGGATGGCGACCACCGCCGGCTACGGCCCGCGCTTCCTGCACTCGACCGGCCAGTTGCACAAGGGCGGCCCGCCGGTGGGGGTCTTCCTGCAGGTGGTGCAGGAGGACGTCGAGGACGTTCCCGTTCCCGGGGAGCCCTACGGGTTCTCCATCCTGAAGCAGGCCCAGGCCCTGGGCGACCTGGAGTCGCTGCGCGCCCGGGGCTACCCCGTCCTCCGGGTGCAGCTCGGTCGCTCTCCCGAGGAGGGCTGGCCGGCGCTGGCCGAGAGCGTCGAGCGGGCGGTCAGATGACGAGCACCTCGCCGAGCGTCCACGTCTTCGACGACCCCGAGGGGCTGGCCCGGCGGGCGGCCGACCTGGTGGCGGAGGCCGTGCGCGCGGGCGCCCGGACCCTGGTGCTGGCCGGGGGCTCGACCCCACGTCGCGCCTACCAGCTGCTGGCCACCGAACCCCTGCCCTGGGGTCGGGTGACGGTGCTGTTCGGCGACGAGCGCTGCGTCCCCCCCGACCACCCCGAGAGCAACTACCGGATGGCGAAGCGGGAGCTCCTCGACCACGTCCATCCGGGCAGCCTCCACCGGATCCCCGGGGAGTTGGGGGCCGAGGCGGCCGCGGCCCGGTACGACACCATCGTCCGCAGCCTCACCCCCCTGGACCTGGTGCTGCTCGGCATGGGCCCCGACGGCCACACCGCCTCGCTCTTCCCGGGACACGCCGCCCTCCACGCCGCCGGTTACGCGGTGGCCGTGCACGACGCGCCCAAACCGCCCCCGGAACGGGTCAGCCTCACCCTGGGCGCCCTGCGCGAGGCCCGCCAGGTCGTGGTCCTGGTCGCGGGTGAGGACAAGGCCGCGGCCCTGGCCCGGGCGCGGCGAGGAGAGGTCCCGGCCGGGATGATCCCGGGCGCCCGCTATCTGGTGGACCGGGCGGCGGTCGGACGGGCGGTCGGCCGCCCGGGGACGTGAGCCGGATCCAGGTCGTCGCCTCCATCCTGGCGGCCGACCTCACCCGGCTGGGCGAGCAGGTACGGGAAGCGGTGGCGGCGGGGGTGGACCGCGTCCAGGTCGACGTCATGGATGGGCACTTCGTCCCCAACCTCACCTTCGGCCCCGACGTCGTAGCCGCGGTGCGGCGGGCGGCTCCTGGCCTGCCCATCGAGGCCCACCTCATGGTCGAGCGTCCGGAGCCGCTGGTGCCCGCGATCGCCGCCGCCGGAGCCAGTCACATCCTGATCCAGGTGGAGTCCACGCCCTCGCTCTACCGCGCGGTGGCCGCGGTCAGGGAGGCGGGCGCCGAGCCGGGCCTGGCCCTCAACCCGGGCACGCCGGTCGAGGCGCTGCGCGAACTCGCCCCCCATGTCAGCATGGTCAACGTCATGACCGTGGAGCCCGGGTTCGGAGGTCAGCGCTTCATCCCCACCAGCCCCGAGAAGCTCCGCCGGGTCCGGCTCCTGGCCCCCGAGCTGGCGATCGAGGTCGACGGCGGCATCGACGTCGACACCGCCCCCCTGGTGGTGGAGGCGGGTGCCACCCTGCTGGTGGCGGGGACGGCGATCTACCGGCATCCCCGGGGAGTGGAGGCCGGCGTACGGGCGCTGCGTCGCGCCGTCTCCACCGCCGCACCGTGAACGTCCACGACGAGCAGAAGCGGGCGGCGGCGCGTCGGGCGCTCGAGCTGGTGGAGTCGGGGATGCTGCTCGGCATCGGCAGCGGGACCACGGCCCGCTTCTTCATCCAGGCCCTGGGCGAGCGCGTCGCCACCGGGCTGCGCGTCTCCGCGGTGGCCACCTCGCGCCAGAGCGAGGAGCTGGCCCGAAGCCTCGGCATCGCCGTGATCGACGACCCCTCCCAGCCCATCGACCTGGCCGTGGACGGCGCCGACGAGATCGACCCCCAGCTTCGGTTGATCAAGGGGCATGGCGGGGCGCTGTTCCGGGAGAAGCTGGTCGCCTCCTCGGCCCGGCGGTTCATCGTGATCGCCGACGCCTCGAAGTTGGCGAGACGACTGGGACGGACCTTCGTCCCGGTCGAGATCCTGCCCTTCTTGTGGCGGCAGACGGCGCGCCGGCTCGCCGCCCTGGGCGCGGAAGTCCGGCTACGCGCCGGCCCGGACGGCCCCTACCGGACCGACAACGGCAACCTCATCCTCGACCTGACCTTCGCGGGTGGGATCGAGGATCCCGAGGGCGTCGCCACCGCGATCAAGGTCACGACCGGCGTGCTCGAGCACGGCCTGTTCCTCGGCCTGGCCACCGGGGCGATCGTGGCGGAGCCGCAGGGCCTGCGGATCCTCGGCTCGCTCTCTTGAGCCGCCCCGAGACGGACGCGAGGCGCCTCGTGCCCGGGAACGCCGGGCGCCGCTCCGGGCCGGCGGCGAACTCAGGTGCCGACCCGCTCGACGGTGAAGACGCAGGCGAAGGAGCCGGTGACGCATCCACACTCCGTCTCCTCCACCGCCCAGTCGTTGGCCAGCCCTCCCCAGCGGAGGGCCGACTCGAAGGCCGCCACCCAGAAGTGGCAGGACTTGGCGGGCTTGATTCTGCCCACAGCGAACAGGTTGCCGTAGTGGACGACCCAGAACTGCCGCTTGTCGATCTGCTTCCAGGCGTGGAGTGGCTCCCCCCGCACCCGGTCCATGCTGTGGTTGAAGACGTAGAGCGCGTCCGCCACCTTGCTCTCGGGGCGCCCCATCATCCGGAAGGGCTTGGGCTGGGTGCTGCGCAGCCAGTCGTCCGTCACCCGCCGCCCGAGAGCCCGTAGCTGGGCCGGGGCGTCGGGTCCGAAGACGACCTCGAACCCCTCCGCCAGGCGGCTGCACTCCTCCACGGTCGCAGTCCGCTCGCCGTCGTCGGGCGGGTCCTGACTGGCGTAGACCTGCAGCCCCGCGGCCTCCAGCACCTGCGGCCAGCGACGTTCGCTCACCTCCTTGGCGTGCCGCATCACACAGGCGAAGTACGAGTTCAGGATGGGCAGGTCGTGGAACTCGAGGTTGGGGACGCCCATCTTGTGGAGCATGGAGACGGCCGAGTCGGCGGCGATGGGCGCCGGCGGGGCGGTCACCGTCACAGGTGCTGCCTCGGCGGCCGGCTCGGCGGCGGGTTCGGCGACCTCCGACGGAGGCGACGCGACCGGCTCGGCCGCCGCCGGCGGCTCCTCCTGGGCCTGGGGCAGGGTCTCGACCGGGGGAGGCGGCCCGGGCGGAGGCGAGATCGCCCCGGCCGTGGTGGGCACCACCAGCTGGTGATCGATGTCGGGGACGTTGACCAGCTCGTCCAGGAGCTCCCAGACCGACTGATGACGCTCGGCCGGGTCTTTGGCCAGGGCGCGGCCCAGGACGCGGTCGATCCCCGGCGGCAGCCGTCGGTTGCGGGCGTGGGCCGAGGGAACCTGACCGTTCAGGGTGGCGGTCAGCACCTCACCGACGCTGCGGCCGCCGAAGAGCGGCGTCTCGGTCAGGATCTCGAAGATGAGCACGCCCATGGCGTACACGTCCGCCCGGCGGCTGGGCTCCTTCCCTTCCACCTGCTCCGGGGCCAGGTATTGCGGGGCGCGCAGGTTGTACCCGGGGCTGGTGAGGGCCATGGGGCCGGTGCGGCGGCTGGCGATGCCGAACTCGGCCAGATAGGCGTGTCCCGAGGAGTCGACCAGGATGTTGTTGGGCTTCAGCACCCGGCAGACGAGGCCGAGATCGTGCGCGCGCTCGAGCGCGTCGGCGATCTGGCTGACCACGCTCCAGAGCAGGTCGGCGTCGACCCGGCCCTCGTGCATCAGCTGCTCCAGGGTCGGCGCCTCGAGGAAGGGCGCGGTGGCAAAGGTGACCTGCTCGTCACGGCCCACGTCGTACATGGGCAGGATGGCCGGGTGATCGACGCGCGAGCACAGGCTCGCCTCGCGCCGCAGGCGGTCCACCAGGGTCGACTCCGGCTCGAGCTGCCGGTCGATGACCTTCAGCGCCCACTGCGAGCCGAGGCTGCCCGTGGCCCGGTACACCGCGGTGTGGGTGCCGTGACCGAGGCACGTGAGCAACTGGTAGCCGCCGATGCTGGAGCCTTCGAGTTCCTGAATGTCTACCACGCTCTCACCGCAGAGGCATTATGAACGCTTCTCCCCCGGCCGATGGCGGGCAACCGCCGGCGGCGCCGCGCCACCACGATGCGCGGGTCCGGGGCAACCGGCTCTTCCCCTGCCGGACCCGCTCCGCGCCACCCCTCACTCGTCCGAACACCGCCCGCCACATATACTCCATCGGACGTCTTCGTGCAATCCACCCACCGCGATTCAGTAGACTCCGCTCGTGACCGGAGCCGCTCTGGGGGTGTTCGGCCTCGGCGTCATGGGCCAGAACCTGGCCCGGAACGTCGCCTCGCGTGGTCTGCCCGTCGCGCTCTACAACCGGACCCGCGCCCGCACCGAGCGGATGATGTCGGAGCACGGCGGGGAGGGCGACCTGCGCCCGACCTACGACCTCGCCTCCTTCGTCGCCGCCCTGGAGCGGCCACGCCGGATCCTGATCATGGTCCAAGCCGGAGAGGCGGTCGACCAGGCCATCGCCGCCCTGCGGCCGCACCTGGAGGCGGGTGACATCGTCGTCGACGGAGGCAACTCGAACTTCCACGACACCAGACGCCGGGCCACTGCCCTGGAAGGGGCCGGCCTGGGCTTCCTCGGGACCGGGATCTCGGGCGGGGAGGAGGGGGCGCTCCGCGGCCCCAGCCTGATGCCGGGGGGGACGCGAGAGGCCTACCGCCACCTGGAGCCGATCTTCACCGCCATCGCCGCGCGGGCGGAGGGAGAGCCCTGCTGCGCCTACATGGGGAGCGACGGCGCCGGCCATTACGTCAAGATGGTCCACAACGGGATCGAGTACGCGGACATCCAGCTCATCGCCGAGGCGTACGACGTCCTGCGCCGGGTCGCGGGCCTGGAGCCCGAGGAGCAGGCGGCGGTCTTCCGGGAATGGAACCGGGGCGACCTCGACTCCTACCTGATCCAGATCACGGCTGAGGTGCTGGCCAGGCGCGATCCGGACACCGGGCGGCCGCTGGTGGACGTGATCCTGGACGAGGCCGAGCAGAAGGGCACCGGCAGATGGACCTCCCAGGACGCGCTCGACCTCGGAGTGCCCGCGACCACGATCACGGAGGCGGTCTTCGCGCGCTTCCTCTCCGCTCAGCGGGACCGGCGGCGGGCGGCGGGAACGCTCGCCGGTCCTCGGGCGGCCGCCGGCGGCCGGTCGGGGCTGGTCGACGCCGTCAGGGAGGCCCTCTATGCCTCCAAGGTGGTGGCCTACGCGCAGGGCTTCGAACAGATGGCGGCGGCCTCCGCCCGCTACGGCTGGGGGCTGGACCTGGGGACCATCGCCGCCATCTGGCGCGCCGGCTGCATCATCAGGGCTCGCTTCCTGGACCGCATCCGGCAGGCGTTCGACCACCGGCCGGACCTCCAGAGCCTGCTCCTGGCCCCCTCCTTCCGCGACGCGCTGGAGCGTTCCCAGGAGGCATGGCGGCGGGTGGTCTGCACCGCGATCGAGCTGGGCGTGCCCGTCCCGGCCTTCTCCTCGGCCCTGGCGTACTACGACGGTTACCGCCGGGAGCGGAGCCCGGCTTGCCTGGTGCAGGGGCTTCGCGACTACTTCGGAGCCCACACCTATCGCCGGGTGGACCGCCCTGGCAGTTTCCACCTGCGCTGGACCGAGGGCGGCGACCAGGTGGAGGTCTGAGCGGAGCCGGCCCGAGACCCCGGGAGACGGCCCGCGACGTGAACGGGTAGGATCGAAGGTTGACGGCGATGGACCTTCCCAGGGGCACGTTCCCGATCGGACCGCAGCAGGGCACCCTGCGCATCTCGACCCGTCGGGAGGGGGCCGGTGCCCGCCTCGGACACGACCTGGTCATCGAGGCCACCAGGTGGGAGGGCACGGTCGAGATCTCCGAAGGACCCGACGGGCGGGTCGAGGTGACGGTGGACGGTCGCAGCCTGGAGGTTCGCGAGGGGCACGGGGGGGCCCGGGCGCTGTCCGACGGCGATCGGAGCGAGATCCGGTCCAACATCGAGGGCAAGGTCCTGCACACGGACCGGTACCCCACCATCCACTTCCGGTCGGACCAGGTCCAGGGCCTGAGCTCGGACGGCGAGCGGGTGCAGGCCACGCTGATCGGGAACCTGGAGATGGTCGGCCGCTCGGCCCCTGCCTCCGTCCAGGTCACCCTGGAACCGGGCCAGAACGGCGTCCACGTCCGTGCCCAGGCGCGCATCCGTCAGACCGACTGGGGCATCAAACCCTACACGGCCTTCCTCGGTGCCCTCAAGGTGGCTGACGAGGTGACGATCGAGGCCGACCTGACCCTTCCCGGCGGCGGCTGACCGGTTCGGACTCCCTCCCCCCGGGTACACTGCTAGCCGCGGACGAACGGAGAGGTCGCCTAGTCCGGTCGAGGGCGCGGCACTGGAAATGCCGTACACGGGTAACCGTGTCGTGGGTTCGAATCCCACCCTCTCCGCCACGAGACGAACTCGAAACGGGGCCGGCACGGTAGCTCGCATCGCCCTGCACCGACCCTGCCGACGCCGACCCGCCGGCTCGCTCCAGCCGCGGAGGCGCATCCCCGGCCCCGGCAGGGTCGGTGTGGCGGCCGGCACCGCTCGCCTTCGGTGCAGCGCCCCTTCCCGCCGGAAGCCGTCCGGGATTCACGATCAGGAGCAGGTGCCGGCCGAAGACGGCGTTCCCCCGGGCGCCGATCCGGTGCGATGCTGGTTCCGTCCCCGACGGTCGGAAGGGCAGCCCTGCCAGGGAGGAGAGGAATGCTGTTCGAGCTGAGGCAGTATCGGGTGCGGCCGGGGTGCCGCGACGAGCTGGTGCGGTTGATGGAGGAGGTCGTCATCCCCTTCCAGGTCTCGAAAGGGATGGTGGTGGTGGGGAGCTTCGTGGCCGTCGAGGACCCCGAGCTCTACGTCTGGATCCGCCGCTTCCACGACGAGGAGGAGCGGCAGCGGCTCTACACCGCCGTCTACGAGAGCCAGCGCTGGAAGGAGGAGATCGCCCCGCTCATCGGCCCACTGCTCGATCGGGAGCGGATGGTCGTCACCCAGCTGCGCCCGACCCCGAGGTCGGTCATCGCCTGATCCGCCGGCCCTTCCGCCCTGGCGCCCAGCTCGGGTCGGCCGCGGCCGGCGACCCGAACGCGGACCGGGCCGCTCACCAGCGCCCGCGGTGCACCACCGACTCCAGCGGCCGCCGGTTGGGTCGTCGGAGGGGCGCCAGTGGCCGGTCGGCCGGGTAGCCGAGCGCGATCAGCCAGGCGCAGAACCGGTCCTCTGGAAGGCCGAGCAGGCGGCGGGCCAGCTCCTGGTCGGCCACCGCGGCGTGGGCGCTGCCGATGCCCAGGTCGGCTGCGGCCAGCATCATGCTCATGGTCACCTGGCCCAGGTCGTACTGGATCGACTCCCGGGTGCGGGGGTCCTCGGCCACGGGGGCGACCAGGGCGATGGTCGCCGCCGAGGTGGCCACGTGCCCGGCGCCCCGCCAGACCCGGGCCAGCTCCTGCAGCTGCGATCGCTGCGTGCAGACGACGAAATCCCAGCGTTGCTGGTTGGCCGACGAGGGCGTGCGACGCCCGGCCTCGAGGATCCGGTCCAGGTGCTCGCCGGGGATGGGCCGGTCGGCATAGGCGCGCACGTTCCGCCGCGATCTGATGGCGTCCCAGGTCTCCATATCCGGAGATCGTAGCCGGGCCCCGCCGGACCCGGGCCGGTCGATCCCGCCGATCACCCGGCCACCCGATCCTGGGCCAGGAAGGGATTGGCGGCCTGGGGCCTGACCGGCCAGCGCCGCCAGGGCCCGGTGGCCGAGAAGCCCCAGCGCTCCAGCACCGCCCGCACCCGGTCCTCGGGCAGCGGCTCCACGGTGGCCATCACCTGGTCGCCGACCACCGACACGTGCCAGCGGCCCGGCCGCCGCGCCGGCCAGACCGTGGCCAGCCGCCTCCCCGGGGCATCCCAGGCGACGTGCATCAGGCCGGGCACCAGCTCCAGCGGATAGGCCCTCACCATCACAGCCTAGAGAACGGATGTTCCGATGGCAAGCGCTCGGCGTCGCCGCGCCGTCCCATCCGCGGGAGGTCGGCGCTCCCACCCGCTCCGGCCACCGGGCGGGCCCGCCGCTCCCGGCGCGAGGGCGGGGAGCGGGTTCGGGTCACCGCTCGTCCCGGGCGGAGCGGGCGAGCGCGGCGAGGTGGGCCCGATACGTCTGCCCGTAGACGCCGGCCGGCGTGCCGTCGAAGCCACGGATCAGGCTGGAGCAGGTGCCCCAGGTGTTCCAGGTCCACGCCTGGTAACCCACGCCGTGGGCATCGGCCCAGGCCAGGTACTCGGAGAGGAAGCTCGCCCCGCACCGGGAGTCGTCGTAGCTCTCCCCCAGCTCCCCGGTCAGCAGGGGGACGCGGCGGAGCACCGGGACCTCCTCCCGGTCCCAGCAGGCCGGGGTGGCGCACCGATTGTTGCCGTAGAGGTGGAACTCGGCCACCAGCTCGTCTCGGGGATCGTGGGGCCGGTAGGCCACCCAGGCGCTGAGGTCGTTGGCGAAGTCGATGCCGGGGACGGCGATGGGCTGGGTGGCCCCTGCCGAACGGATGGTGTCCACGATCTGCTGCATCCCGACCGCTTCGTAGCCCAGCTGGCAGGCGGCTCCGCCCCGCAGCCAGCACGACCAGCCCACGTCGTGGGGCTCGCCGTAGGCGCCCAGGACCACGAACGGGTCCCGGGCGAAGGTGGCCGCCACCGAGCGCCAGAAGGCGAGCGCGTGGTCCGCGTCCGGCATCGGGGCCTGGCCCAGGGCCAGCCGATCGCCCGGCGCCGTCCAGGCCAGGGAGATCTCCGCGTACAGGCCCTGGGCGTGGAGCAGGCGCACGAAGTCGACGATGGCCCGACGGTAGGCGGCGCCGGCGTCGGCGGGGTTCACGCCGTTGATGCCGAGCCAGCAGTCCTCGTTGAGCAGGAGGCGCACGGAGCTGGCGTGCCAGCCGGCGATGGCACGCACCATGGCCGCGTCGCTGGGCCCGTCGAAGATGCCGAACCCCCGCACGCAAGCGTACTCGGCTCCGGAGTAGTTCACCCCGCGCAGCACCACCGGGCGGCCGGTCGCGTCCGCCAGCCGGTTGCCCGTGACGCGCAGCGCGTCCTGCGCCCGCAGGGCCGGCCCGCGCGGCAGGACCGTGACGCCCGAACGACCGGCCAGCGGTCCGGGACGGCCGACCAGGAGGCCCGCCAGCAGCAGCAGGAGCGTGAGCAGGGCGCCCAGGCCCAGCCACCTCACCCATGCCCGCCGGCGCCGACCGCCGGGCGGACGCCAGCCGCTCCCGGTCCGAGGAACGGCGGGCCACGGCTCCCTCACCGCATGCCTCCGGGGCAGCGGTCCTCCCACGCCCTGGCCCGGCCATGGCCCGCAGGGCCACGCTGCCAGGCCTCGTGAGGCAACGAGGCATGGGCGCGCCGGCAGGTCCAGGCCCGACGCCCCCGGCGGGGACGACGGTCGATGGCCGATGAGCGCCGCGCCATTCCTCGCCGCATCCTCTCCGGTCCGCCCGCTCCGCTCCGCCGGCGGCGACGGGGATCGAAGCGGGCGCCAACAGGGTACCGAGGACGGCCGCGCCCCGACCCGGTCGGGTCCGTCGCCCGGCGACCTCGGTGCGGGATGGCCGATCCCACGACCCGGCCCGAACCCCGATCGTGGCCAGCCTCACCCGCCCACGTGGCCGACGTCGCCGGTCCCCGGGTGTGACCGGGCCGGACCCCTGTCGCCGCCAGCGGCCGCCGGCGCATCCCCGGCCCGCCGAGGTCGGGAGGCATGGCCACCCCGGGCGCGGCTCACGAGCCGGGGACCGCCGCCTCTCGGCCCCTCAGGTGCTCCCCCAGCCACTCCCGGGCGGCGCCGGCGGCGACCTCGAACATGGGCTCGACGTAGGCGTCGAAGTGGGCTCCGGGCAGGACCACGAGCTTCTTGGGCTCCAGGGCACGCTGGTAGGCGGCGAAGGCCTCGTCGGCCACGGCCAGGTGGTCGTGGGCGGCGATCACCATCAGGAG
>DASRBU010000003.1:0-8340 GCA_035653475.1 Candidatus Dormiibacterota bacterium
CCGACTCCCACCGCGAGTTCTCCCGGACCCTGTCCCGATTCGCCGGCCGGGCCCGGCAGATCGTCGAGCAGCACCTCGGCTCCCTGGTCTACGCCGGCGGCGACGACGTGCTCGCCTTCCTCCCCCTCCCCACCGCCCTCGACTGCGCCGCCGACCTGCGCCGGGCCTTCGCCGAGGTCATGACCGGGAGCAGGCTGCCGGACGGGACGCAGCCCACGCTCTCGGTCGGGATCGGGGTGGGCCACGTCATGGAGGGCATGGGCGAGCTGCTGGAGCTGGGCCGGGAGGCGGAGCACATCGCCAAGCGGGGCTGCGGGAAGACCGACGAGCCCCGCGATGCGCTGGCGGTGGTCGTCGACCTGCGCTCGGGAGGAAAGCGATCCTGGCGGGCGCGGTGGAGCGAACGCCCCGACCCCATCGAGAGCCTCCAGAAGGCGATCACCGCTCTGGAAAAGGGCTTCCCTTCACGCATGGACAAGGGCTTCCCTTCGCGCAAGGTCTACGAGATCGCGGCCGCCCTGCGCCGACTCCCCGCCCCCGACCGAGCACGGGGCGAGCCGTCGGGCTGGGCGTTGGCCCTGGCCGGGGAGGTGCGCCGCTCCCTCTCGCGGGTGCGCGGGGAGCAGGGGGTGGAGCCGGAGTACGTGGGCCTCGACCTCAGGGCCGAGCGTCTCGACTACCGGCAATTGCACCGCCAGATCTCGGCCTGGGTGGAGCGGATGCTGGTGGCCCGCACCTTCGCCGCCGCCCGGCCCGAGCCGCGGCCACCCGCAGGGCGGGAGGCCGGGGAGGGGGCGGCATGAGCACGATCCAACCGCTGGCGCTGGTCCCGCGCGACGGCCTCTTCTGCAAGGACGGCCGGGGCTGGTACACCACCGCCCTGGGCCGCGCCCACGGCACCGGCTGGCCCTGGCCCTCCACCCTGCTCGGGGCGCTGCGCTCGGCCTGGGGCCGGGACCTGGAGGAGCGGCTCGGCCGCCCCCTGACCGCGGCGGAGTGGCGGGAGGGGCCCCGGGAGGTGGCTCTCCACCGCTCGCTGGCCCTGCGCCGCCCGCTCGGCGTCCCCTGGGCCTCGGAGCACCGGGTCTGGCCGGCGCCGGCCGACGCCCTGAAGCTGAAGGACCGGGAGCAGCTGCTCCGCCTCCGGCCCGCGCCCCGCCACCTGGCCGGGCCGAAGACCCTGGGCCGCGACGACGACCCGGCCCGGGAGGCGCTCTGGCTGGCCACGGTGGACGACCCGGGAAAGCCGGAGCGGGTCGAGCCCTGGTGGGGCGAGGGACACTTCACCGCCTGGCTGGCCGGGGAAGAGGTCCCCGCCAGCGCCGGGGGGCGGCGCTTCAGCCTCCCTCGCCGTCTCCAGTCCCACGTCATGATCCGGGCCGAGCAGCTCACGGCCGAGGACGGTTACCTCTTCTCCCACGAGGTCCTGGAGACGCTGGAGGGCTCCCGGGACCGGGGAGAGCAGGGCGCGGAGGAGGACGGGGGAGGTGAAGGCCAGGGAGAGATCCCCCCGGCCGAGTGGGCGATCGGGGTCGAGGTGTCCCTGCCCGAGCCGCTTCCACCCCGCCCGGGCCGGCTCGGGGCCGACGGCCGGCTGGTCGGGATCGAGTCCCTGCCCGAGGCCCTGTTCGAGCCGCCCGCCCGGCTGCTGGAGACCTTTGCCCGGGGCAGCTCCGGCCTCCGGCTGGTGGTGGTCACCCCGGCCTCCTTCGCTGGCGGCTGGCTCCCCGACGGGTTGGAGCGCCGGGGTGAGGAGATTCGGGGGCGCCTGCCCGGGGTCGAGGCCGAGGTGATCCTGCGCGCGGCCCTGGTCCCCCGTCCCCTCCACGTCTCGGGCTGGGACATGGCGGCGGGAGCCCCCAAGCCGGTCTCCCGCCTGGTCGCCCCGGGGGCGGTCTACTTCTTCGAGCGGGCCGACGGCGGAGGCTTCGGCCGGGCCGAGGCCCGGGCCCTGTGGCTGGCCGCAGTCGGGTCGAGGGCCGAGGAGGGCTACGGCCGGGTGGTCCCCGGGACCTGGAACACGGATCAGGAGAGGAGTTGTTGAGGATGCGCTCGAGACCGTTCCTCGTGCACGCGCTGTCCCCGCTGCACGCCGGCACCGGCCACGCCGCCGAGCTGGTCGACCTGCCCACGGCCAGGATGCGATCGACCGGCATCCCCATCCTGCCCGGCTCTTCAATCAAGGGCGTGCTCCGCGACGCCCGCTGGCGGGAGGCGGGCGAGGACCGGGATCAGCAGGCCAGGGTCGAGGCGGTGTTCGGGCCCTCACCGGAGAACGACCCGAGCGCCCACGCCGGGGCCCTGGTGGTGGGCGACGCCCGGCTGCTGGCCCTGCCCGTGCGTACCTTCCGGGGCACCTTCGCCTGGGCCACCTCTCCCCTGCTCCTCGCCCTGGCCGCGCGCGACCTGGAGGCGGAGGGCGGCTCGGTGCCGGCGGTGCCGGCGATGGACCCTGGCCGCAGGGCCCTGGTCACCGAGGGGAGCCTCTGCCTCCACCGGGACCGCCTCTACCTGGAGGACCTGGACCTCCCCGCCCGGCCCTCGCCGGCGCTGGCGGGGTGGGCTGGGCTCCTGGCTCCTCTGGCCTCGCCCGGGACGGACATCCTCACCCGGCGCCTGGCCCTGGTCGACGACGAGACCATGGGCTTCCTCTGCGAGACCGCCACCCAGGTCGACGCCCGGGTCCGGCTCGACACCAACACCCGGACGGTGGCCACCGGCGCCCTCTGGCTGGAGGAGAGCCTTCCCCCCGAGACCCTGCTGATTGGGCTCCTCAATGCCGAGCGCAGCCGCCGGCAGGGGACCGAGATGACCCCGGAGGAGGTGCTCGACCTCGGCCTCCCTCGGGAAGAGGTCGTCCAGCTGGGGGGCAAGGCCACCACCGGCCACGGCCGCTGCCGCCTCGTTCCCATCCCCGTCTCAGGAGGTTCCGATGGCCAGGTCTGATCCCTCCCTGCCCACCCGGGCCGCCGGCGAGCCCCGCCTGCGCCAGCAGCTCTGGGCGCTCCACGCCTACGAATCGGTGGCCTCGGTCGGCAAGGACCAGCGCAAGGAGTACGGGATCGCGGTCAACGACCTGGGGGCCAACGTCCTGCGTAGCGGGCTAGCGGCGGCCATGGCCGCCTTAGAGCGCAAGCGCGACCGGGGCGGGAAGTTGCTGCTCGAGCACCTGGCCACGGCCGGCATCAGCGGCCTGGAGCACGCCACTGGCCAGGATCTTCCCGACCGGGTTCGGCGCCTGGACCTGGACGCCTACCTGCTCGCCACCCGGGAGGTGCTACAGCTCGCCACCTGGTTCCGGCGGGCGGTGCAGGCCACCTTCGAGGAGAGCTGAGCCGTGCGCGACGTACTTCGGCGGGTCGACCTCTCCCAGCTCGAGAACCTGAGCCTGGGCTACGACGCCTGGGCACCGGTGGGGGCGGAGGGCAAGGTTCCCGACGACCAGCGGTCGAAGTGGCTGGACCGCCTCGCCGCCATCCCGGTCTCGCCCTCCTACCGCCACGCCTTCGAGCGCTGGCGGGCGAGCTTCACCCGGCCCGGCGACCGGCTGCGCGAGGTCACGCTGGCCGGACGCCTCCTGGTCGGCCACGGCAACCCCAGCGCGACCGAGGTCGGCCTCACCCTCCACCACACCTGGGCGGTGCCGGTGGTGCCCGGCTCGGCCCTGAAGGGCCTGCTCGCCCACTACGTCGAGGCCGTGTACGGACCCGAGGACCCCGACCTCGCTCCCTGGGAGCAATCGGGGGAGGAGCGGGAGCGGGCCCGATACCAGGGCGTCACCTGGCAGGACCGGCGTATCCGGCGCGGTCCGGGGGAGTGGTACCGCCGCCTCTTCGGGTCCCCCGAGGCGGACGAGGACCCGCTCTACAAGGAGCGCGGGCTGGAGCACGGCGCCGGCCGGGGAGCGGTGGTCTTCCACGACGCCCTCTACGTGCCCGGGAGCGCCAGGGAGGACCGGCCCTACGCGGTGGACGTGCTCACCGTGCACCAGAAGCCGTACTACGACGCCCACCTCCGGGACCCGAAGGCGGAGACCTGGCCGAGCGACCACGCCCCGCCCAACCCGGTGGCCTTCCTCACCGTCCGGCCGGGGGTGAGGCTCCTGCTCGCCCTCTCCGGGTCTCCGGAGTGGACGGAGACGGCCGAGCAGCTGCTGCTCGACGCCCTGGAGCGCTGGGGGGTGGGGGCCAAGACCAGCGCCGGCTACGGGCGCATGGTGCCCGCCGGGACGGGGGCCGACGACCGGCCCACGGCCGGCGTCGGCCCCCAGCACCAACGGGGCGAGCGGATCACGGTCACCCGCATCGAGGACCCGGCGGGGAAGGGACGCGTGCGGTTCCAGGCCCCGGACGGCGTTCCCGGGCACTTCGTCGGCGAGGAGCCACCCTCGGTCCAGGTGGGCGAGACGGTCGAGGTCTGGGTGGCTAACGTCAGCCCGACCGCCTACACCCTCACCCGGAGGTCACCGGAGAGCCGTGGCCCCGGGGGCAAGGACAGGAAGGGCAAGGAGAGGAGGCGATGACGGCGCCGCGGATGGACCTCGACTCCGAGCTGAGGGCGCTCCAGGCGCGTTGGCGGGAACTCGGGCGGAAGGAGCAGGATCAGCTCTACGCCCGCGAGCTGGCCGAGCCGCTGGCCCGACGCTTCGCCGGGCTGCCCCTGGAGGGGGCACCGGCCGACCTGGAGCGACCCCAGGCGCTGATCAGCGTGCTCGGCTTCTCCTGGCAGCCGGTGGCGCTGATGGCCGCCTGGTGCCGGCCGGAGCGGATGCTGGTCCTCGGAACCGAGGACTCCTTGAGCGCGAAGGTCGAGGGCGAGGGCGTGCTCTCGCTCATCGCCCGGATCGCCGGCATCCATCGGGACGTGATCCGGGAGGAGGTGGTGGGCGACCCCGGCGAGCGGGACATCTACGAGAGCATCCACCGCTTCTTGCACCGCTCCGGCATCACCGCCCGCCAGGTCCTCATCGACCCCACCGGGGGGAAGAAATCGATGTCGGCCTCGGCGGCCCTGGCCGGCTTCGTGATCGGCGCCCCCCTCGCCTACGTGGACTACCACGAGTACCATGGCCCCAACCGCATCCCCGTCCCGGGCACTGAATACCCGAGGCTCCTCACCAATCCTCTGGAGGTGTTCGGCGACGTCGAGCGGCGGGCGATGCTCGCCGCCTTCGACCGGGGCGACTTCCGGCAGGCGGCCGAGCAGGCGGAACGCCTCGCCGACCGCCTGTACGAGCCCTGGGAGGCCCAATGCCTGGCCGACCTGGCCCGGGGCTACGACGCCTGGGAGCGACTCGACTTCGAGGCTGCACGGGAGGCACTGCTCAAGGCCCGCAATCGCCTCGGCCAGTTCGCGGACCAGGGGCGGTGGGGCTGGGCCGGCCACGTTCGCCCGGCCCTCATCTCCAACCTGGAGGCACTGGACGAGCTGCGATCGGCGTGGGAGCGGATCGAGCGGGGAGGCGGCGGGGAGCCGGGTCGCATCGAGGACGGGCTCCCCTTCCTGCTCTGGTACCTGACCGCCGCCGAGCGGAGGCTGGAGGCGAAGCGGCCGAGCCAGGCCGTGCTCATGGTCTACGCCACCCTGGAGCGGTACGTCCGCCTCTGCCTGTGGGTCGATCACGGGCTGGGCGGCGAGAGGCCTGATTACGAACGGGTGCGAGATCGGCTCGACGGCGAGGAATACGACCGGGCCGGGCGCGCCCTCTTCGGTCGCGACTACCGTCCTCAGGACCTCCAGGGGCCGATCGGCTTCCTGAACGGCGCCCAGCTGCTGCGGGGCCTCGGCTCCACCCGCCTCCAGCCCGGCGACTTGGGGCCCCTGCGGGGCATCTCCAGCACCCGCAACGCGTGCGAGTACGAGCACGCCTGGATCCCCCAGGTCCCCGAGGAAGGCAAGGTCGAGGGGTTCCTGGAGCGGGCAAAGGAGATCGTTGCCCGCGTCGCCGGCGGCAGGAATTCGCTGGAGCGGAGGCTCGAGCGATACCGGGTTCCGCGCCTCCACGATCCCGGGCTCGCCCCGGACCGCTGAGCCGAGAGCGACGGTCCGAGCACGACCAAGGGAGGGCGGAGGCCGGCGTCGGGGCCCCCGGCGAGGCTGCACCAGCGGCGCCGGATCGTTGGGCACGTCGTGCCATCCGGACCTCGGTCGGGCTTACGTTGCCGACGGTGATGCGAGCCGCGGGTACCTGCAGAGGGCCCACGTCGGGCTCGAAGAAGCCCACCCCGGAGGCCCGGATGGCGGCCGGGCTCGGCCTCGGCACCGCGGGAAGGGGTGACGGCCTTCCGTCGACGCTCGGTTCCCTCGCGTCAGCCGGTCGAGATGCGGTCGGTACCGAGGAGCGAGCGCTGATCGCGGTCGGTGAAGACCGTGGCCACGAGCGCACCGCGGCTGGTCACACCGATCTTGTCGAAGATGACCCTGACGTCGTCACGGAGGGTGTGCTTGGAGCTCCCCAGCCGCCTGGCGATGCGACGAGTCGGGACGCCCTCCGCGATGAGCGTCGTGACCTCGCGCTCGCGGTCGGAAAGGCCATACGCCTGCAGGAGGAGCGGGGTCAACTGCGCCGGCGCCGGTGGGGACATGACGACCGCGACCCGTCCATCGCGGCGTCCCTCGAGGATCGAGGCGTACGGCGACAACCACTCGCGCTCGCCGCTCCGGACGAGGCTGCGGGCGCCACCATCGGGGTTCGCCCGAGCCCGCAGGACGACGGCGTCCACCGGCTCGGGCGTCTGGCGATCGGGCAGCAGGTCACTGGGCAGTCCCTGGGCGTGGAGCCGGGGCAGGCGGCCGACCGCTTCGGAGGAGGCCGATTCGATCAGGCCGTCGCCGCCGATCACCAGCACGCCCGGAGCGCTGGTGAGGTCATCGATGTGCACCCTGGCCGCCGTGCTCAGCGCGCGGGC
The DNA here is from genome assembly GCA_035653475.1 of Candidatus Dormiibacterota bacterium. Taxonomy (GTDB): domain Bacteria; phylum Chloroflexota; class Dormibacteria; order Dormibacterales; family Dormibacteraceae; genus CADDZO01. Next base: position 6,909 of record DASRBU010000003.1, read on the forward strand.
GACGGCACCGGACAGCGAGGCCGCGAACGCCGCCTCGACGGCCGTGAACGGGCATCCAACCCGGATCAGGTCCGCCACTCCCCAGACGGTCCCTCCGGCGCAGAACACGACTCGCATCTCATCGGCGGCGCCCAGGACCGCGAAGATGGACCCGAACCGCGGGCTGCGTTCGGGATGACCTCCGGTGTCGAGCGCCAGTGAACCGGCCGGCTGGCGCCGGCGGGCCAGCTCGGCGAACGTCAACGTGTCCGGCTCGGTGAGCTCGTTCACGCAGTACGGGTGGCAGAGCTCGGCCGGCAGGTCGTCGACGACACCGCCCGTGAAGAGCAGACTCACCGGATCGACCGTCGCCAGGTAGGCACCGTCGTACGGGATGGCCCGCCGGAGCCTGCCGGCCAGCGCGGCCAGTAGCTCGCGGGCGGGCAGCCACCGAGCGCAGAGGCGAAGGACGTCGTTGCGGAGCCACCGGCGCTCCTCGCCCGACGGCCACCTGGATCGAGACCGGGGCCTGGTCACCGCCCTGATGTTGTCCCCCCGATCGAGGGGTACCGACCGCGCAGGTACCTCAGTAGCGTCAGCCGTTGCGAGTCAGTGGTCATGAGTGACCACCCGACCCACAGCCACCAGTTGCCCGGTGGCGGTCCCGGTCTTACCCGCTTGCGCGGCGCCGGGTTCCTGCTTCATCGCCGTGTGCCCAGCAACGCTGGGTCTTACCTCGGCTCCACAGGCGTTTACCCTCTCCGTCCCACTGACGGCGAGCACGAGTAGGTTCCTTGCCGCATTCACATCCCGGTCGATGACCAGGCCGCATCCCTCGCAGGTAAAGACGCGCTCGGCCAGGGACAGCTTGGCTTTCACCATCCCACAGGCCGAGCAGGTCTTGGAGCTGGGGAAGAACCGGTCAGCGACGATGAGTTGGCCACCACGCCAGCTGGTCTTGTAGCTGAGCTGCCACCGCAACGTACCGAAGGCACAGTCGGAAAGGCTTCGAGCCAGCCTCCGATTGCCCAGCATCCCGGCCACGTTCAGGTCCTCCACCACCACCGTCTCGTATCGGGAGGCCAGCCGCGTCGTGGCCCGGTGCAGAGCATCGAGACGGCAGTTGGCGATCCGGGCATGGAGCCGCGCCAGTCGCCGCGCGCTCTTCTGTCGGTTGGCAGAACCCTTCTGCTTGCGGCTGTGCGCGCGAGAAGCTCGGCGCAACCGCCGGAGCGCCGTCCGCAGTGGACGCGGTCCCGGGACCTGGATCACCCGCCCACGATGATCCACGGCGGTCACCAGGGCTTTGAGACCGACATCGACCCCGACCGCCGTCCCCGGCCGGGGATGCCGATCGGGGAGGTCACGGTCGACCTCCACGGTGAAGGACACGAACCAGCGCTGGGCGCTCCGGGAGACGGTGGCGGAGAGGATCCTGGCCCTTCCCTCCGCC
>DASRBU010000004.1:0-2276 GCA_035653475.1 Candidatus Dormiibacterota bacterium
CGGCGCCGACCGAGGCGACGGGGCCGCATCCGGTCCCGGGTCCTCGCGGGCGCGCCCACGGACGGGGGGCCCGGCCGGGTGGTGCGCGGGTGCCCAGGGTGAGCCGCGACCAGGGTGGGGCGGTCACGATCCCGGTGGGCCGCCACCGGCTGCGGCTCACCAACCTGGACAAGGTGTTCTGGCCGCAGACCGGCTTCACCAAGGGCCAGATGATCGACTACTACACGCGGGTGGCCGAGGTGCTCCTGCCCCACCTCCGCGACCGCCCCCTGACCATGAAGCGCTACCCCGACGGGGTCGAGGGCGAGATGTTCTTCGAGAAGAGCTGCCCCGGGCACCGTCCGTCCTGGGTGCGCACGGCCAGGGTGTGGAGCGAGAGCACCGGCCGCCACCTGGAGTACTGCCTGGTCCAGGACCTCGCCACCCTGGTCTGGATCGCCCAGCTGGGCACCGTGGAGCTGCACGTGCCGCTCTCCCGGCGGCGCTCCGCCTCGCGTCCCGGGGCCATGGTCTTCGACCTCGACCCGGGGCCGCCGGCGACGGTGGTCGAGTGCTGCCGGGTGGCGCTGGAGCTGCGCCGGCGGCTGGCCCGGCTCGGGCTCCAGGCCCTGGGCAAGACCTCGGGCTCCAAGGGCCTGCAGGTCTACGTGCCCCTGAACCGGCCCGCCACCTACGAGGACACCAAGCGCGTCTCCCGGGAGCTGGCCGAGCGGCTGGCGGCGGAACTCCCCGAGCTGGTGGTCCACCAGCAGCGCCGGGACCTGCGCTCGGGCAAGGTCCTGGTGGACTGGAGCCAGAACGACCAGGACCGGACCATGGTGGCCGTCTACTCGCTCCGGGCCCGCCCCCGGCCGACCGTGTCCACGCCGGTGGGCTGGGAGGAGGTGGAGGAGTGCGCCCGGACCGGCGACCCCGAACGCCTGGTCTTCACCGCCGACCAGGTGCTGGAGCGGATCGCCCGCGAGGGCGACCGGTTCCGGCCCGTGCTCGAGCTCCGACAGCGGCTGCCCCGCCCGACCTGAGCCCGGCCCCCGGACCCTGATCTACCATCGGGGGAGGAGGGCTCACGGGTGAACGAGGACCGCGCCGAGGGACGGCGACGCAAGTTCTGGGGCTGGGGCTACGAGGGCGAGGGGCTGGGCGAGGAGGACATCCAGCTGCTGGCCCGGCGGCTGGGGCCGCAGCTGGGGTGCGCGGAGCTGCGAGCGCTCCCGCCCCCGCGCCTGGAGGACCTCCGCCTGCGACCTCCCCGGGTGCGACCCCCGGCGACGCTGGCGCCCTTCTCCTCCGACGCGGTCCGGGATCGGGCCGAGCACACGCTGGGCAAGTCGTACCGCGACCTGGTGCGGGGCCTGCGCCGCGAGTACGCCCACCCTCCCGACTTCGTCGCCTATCCCGGCGACGAGGAGGAGCTGGCGGCGGTGCTGGACTGGGCCAGCGGCGCCCGGGTGGCGGTGGTGCCCTACGGGGGCGGCTCCTCGGTGGTGGGCGGCATCGAGCCGGATGTCGGCGATGGCTACGCCGGCGCCATCTCGGTCGACCTGCGCCGAATGTCACGGGTGCTCGAGATCGACCGTGCCTCCCGGGCGGCGCTGATCGAGGCCGGCACCCTGGGGCCGGCCCTGGAGGCCCAGCTCCGCCCCCACGGGCTCACCCTGCGACACTTCCCCCAGTCGTTCGAGTTCTCCTCGCTGGGCGGCTGGATCGCCACCCGCTCCGGCGGGCACTACGCCACCCTCTTCACCCACATCGACGAGTTCGTCGAGGGCCTGCGGGTGCTCACCCCGCGGGGGCCACTGGAGACCAGGCGGCTGCCCGGCGACGGCGCCGGGGTGTCGCCCGACCGTTTCTTCATCGGCTCCGAGGGCGCCCTGGGCGTCATCACCAGGGCCTGGATGCGGCTCCAGGACCGGCCCCGCTTCCGGGCCTCGGCCTCGCTCACCTTCACCTCCTTCGGCGAGGCCGCGGAGGCCGCCCGCCAGCTCGCCCAGTCCGGCCTCTGGCCCGCCAACTGCCGCCTGCTCGACCCCACCGAGACCCTGATCGCCGGGATCGGCGACGGCTCCTCGTCGCTCCTCATCGTCGGCTTCGAGTCGGCCGACCACCCGCTCGAGCCCTGGCTGGCGCGCGCGCTCGAGATCTGCCGCGCCCACCGGGGCACGGTGGTCGCCGAGGAGATGGCCGCCGCCCCGGATCGGTCGGCGTCGGCAGGAGCGGCCGGCCTCTGGCGGGAGGTGTTCATCCGCGGCGGCCACCTCCACGACGCCATGGTCCGG
>DASRBU010000005.1:0-4246 GCA_035653475.1 Candidatus Dormiibacterota bacterium
CTGCCCGCCCCCGGCGCGCACGCCGTGGCCGAAGGCGGTCCCGGCGCTCAGGCCGTGGGCGCGGTGCCGGTCCAGGGCGATCTGACCGCGGGCGAGCTGTTGGCGATCACGCCCCTGGTCGTGCTCATGTTCCTGATCGGCGTCTACCCCAACCTGTTGGTGCAGGCGATGGGCTCGCTGGCCTTCGCCCTGCCGGTGCCCTGGAAGTGATCACCATGGACGCGGTTACCGCACCTCCCGTCGCGTACACGTTCGGCCGTGCGCTCAGCGATCTCAGCCAGATCGCCCCCATCGCTTGCGTGACCGTGACCCTGCTGGTCGCCGTGGTCGTCGATCTGGTCCTGCCCCGCCGCCGGCGCGGCCCGGTGGTCGCCGGCGTGTCCATCGCCGGGCTGCTGGCGGCCCTGGGGCTCGCGGTCTGGGCCTGGTACCGGGGTGGCGGGCACAGCGCCTACTTCGGCTTCGTGACCGGCGATCGCTTCGCGGTCTACTTCGAGATGTTGTTCGCCTCCCTGGGCGTCCTCACCGTCCTCGTGGCCCACGTCTACGTCCAGCGTCGGGGCCTCCTGGAGACGGAGTTCCACGTCCTGACCCTGGCGGCCGTGGTCGGCATGATGACGATCGGCGCCTCCACCTCGTTGGTCAGCGTGTTCCTGGGCCTGGAGACCTTCTCGGTCGCCCTCTACGTCGCTTGCGGTTTCTCCCGCGCCGAGACGACCTCCCAGGAGGCCGCCGCCAAGTACCTGCTGGTGGGTGGCTTCGCGAGCGCCATCGTCCTCTACGGAATGGCCCTGCTCTACGGGGCCGCGGGCAGCACGGATCTGAGCGTGATCGCGGGCCGGATCACGGGCTCGGGCCCCCTCCAGGACCCGATGCTCCTCCTGGGCGTGCTCCTCCTGGGCGTGGGCTTCGCCTTCAAGGTCTCGGGCGTGCCCTTCCACCAGTGGACCCCGGACGTGTATCAGGGCGCCCCGCTTCCCGTCACCGCCTTCATGTCGGTGGGGACCAAGGCCGCCGCCTTCGCCATGATCCTCCGCGTCTTCGACTTCGGGCTCGCGGGCATGAGCCCGGAGTGGCAATGGCTGCTGGCGGCGGTGGCGGCGGCCAGCATGATCGCCGGCAACGTGGCCGCGCTGGTGCAGACGAGCGTGAAGCGGCTGCTCGCCTACTCGGGCATCGCCCAGGCCGGCTACGTGCTCATCGGCGTGGTCACCGGTGGGCGTGCCGGCATCGGCGCCGTGCTCTTCTACCTCTTCGTGTACCTGTTCATGAACTTCGGCGCCTTCGTCGTCCTGACCCCTCTGGTGACGCCCGAGCGCGAGCGCGACCGACTGAGCGACCTGGACGGGCTGGGCTTCCGGCACGCCCTCTCGGGCGTGATGATGTCGGTCTTCATGCTCTCGCTGGCGGGCTTCCCGCCCCTGGTCGGCTTCTGGGGCAAGCTCTACCTGTTCACGGCCGGCGTCGCCGGGGGCTGGACCTGGCTGGTGGTGATCGCGGTCCTGGCCAGCGTGGTCTCGGTGGCCTACTACCTGCGGGTGGTGCTGCACGTCTGGACACCGCTGCCGGAGGCCCCGCTGGAGCTGTCCATGCGGCCCGGCCCGGTGCTGGCCATGGTCAGCTCAGGCATCCTGTCGGTGGTCTTCGGCATCTACTCTCCCCTGCTGCTGGGGGCGGCCCTGGCCGGAGCGCTGCCCATCCTGGGGCACTGACGCGCCCGCCCGGCTCCGGAGGGAAGGCGCGTCGGCCGTCTTCCCGGGGCCGGCCCGAGGCGTGGCGAGGAGGCGGGGATCACCGAGAAGGGCCGGGCTCCGGACGGGACGCGGCCGCCCGATCCCGGCCCCTGGCACGCGTCCCGGCCCGCGCCCGGGGCGGTCGACCTGGAGGACCTCGCCCGCTTCCAGGGACCTCCGGCGAGGCCGCGGTGCGATCTCGTCCGCGGCTCCACCGGGGAGTTCGCGGTCGGACGAGCCGGCCCCTCGTCCTCGCCCACGGCCGTCGGCGCGGCCGAGGGCGGGAGACGGACAGGCCCTCCGACGCCGCTACTCGGGCCGCCGGCGGGTCGCGGCCGCCCCCGCGACCCCCTACTCCACCACCCCCTACTCCACCCCACCGGCCGCAAGCGGTGCCGACTCCCCGGGGACGGCGCCCGGCCCGGGCACGGGTCGTCCGTGGCCGTCGTCGCCTCCGGACGTGGCCGGCATCCCCTTCCCGGCCGGTTCCAGCCACCGGCGAGGAGGGTGCCACGATCCTTCCCGGCCGGTCCCGGTGCGCGCTTCAGAGGTTGCTTCGCGATTGGCCGCCGTCGACGGGCAGGCAGGCGCCGTTGACCAGGCTCGCCCCGCGGGAGCAGAGGAAGGCGACCACGGCCGCCACCTCCTCGGGGGTTCCGAAGCGTCCCAGGGGCATCTCCCGCTCGACGAAGGCAGCGATGCCATCCGGGTCGGCCTGCTGGCGCCGGTGCCAGGACCCGCCCTCGAAGAGGATGGAGCCGGGGGCCACGCAGTTGACGGTGATCCCGTCCCTGGCCACGGCCCGCGCCAGCGAGGTCACGAAGCTGATCTCCGCCGCCTTGGCGGCGTTGTAGGCCGGCGGCCCGCCGGCCTCCCGACCGTAGATGGAGGAGATGACCACGATCCGGCCCCAGCCGGCGCGTCGCATGCCCGGCAGGACCAGCAGGCTGAGGCGGACCGCGGGGTACAGGTTGCCGGCCATGGCCCGCTCCATCTCCGCGACCCCGGTGTCGGACCAGCTGGAACCGGCCCGCAAGCCCAGGTTGTTGACCAGCACCCGGACCTCTCCGGCCCGTTCCACGGCCAGCCGACAGCCCTCCTCGGTGGTGAGGTCGGCCACCACGGGGATACCGTCCAGCTCGGCGGCGACGCGCTCCACGTCTTCCCGGGTGCGGGCGGCGACGGCGACCCTGGCGCCCTCCGCGGCCAGGGCTCGGGCGATGGCGAGCCCGATGCCCCGCGTGGCGCCGGTGACCAGGGCAACGGTTCCTTCGAGTCCCAAGTCCATGGCCGCACATCGTAACCGCGCCGGTCCCGACCCTCGGCCAGCCGCGGCGCCGGGATGTCAAACTGTGTCCGGTGGAGGTGCGCTCGGGTCTGGCGGCGGCGCTCAACGACGGCCCCCCGGTCGTCCCCCGTGACTCGGCCTCGGTGTTGCTGGTCGACGGCTCGACCCGACCCTGGCAGGTCCTGATGATGCGCCGGCCGCGCGCGGCCGACTTCGCCCCTGGCGTCTACGTCTTCCCCGGGGGATCGGTGCACGACGAGGACCGGGCTCTCGAGGCCGGCGACGGCTGCCGGGCGGCGGCGGTTCGGGAGCTGTTCGAGGAGGTCGGCATCCTGCTCGCCCGGCGGCGGGGCCGCCCGGTCCGCGATCGTGAGTGCGACGAGCTACGCCGTCTGCTGGGCGACGGTTGCCCCTGGCCACGGGCGCTGCGCGAGCTGGAGCTCACGCCGGCGGGGGACCGGCTCGCCTTCCTCTGCCGCTGGATCACGCCCGAGGCCGTGGTCCGGCGCTACGACACCCGCTTTTACCTCGCTCGCCGGCCCGCCGGCCAGACCGTGCGGCCGCACCCGGGTGAGGTGGTCGACTGGTGCTGGATCGCTCCTTCGGAGGCCCTGGCCACCCTGCCCCTGGTGCACGCGACCCGCCGCATCCTGGAATCGGTGGTCGGGGAGGGGGACCTCTCCCGTCTCATCCGCCGCCTGCGTCGGCGGCGGGAGACGCCACCGGTCATGCCCCGGATCGTCAGGCGGCCCGACGGCGGGATCGAGATCGTCGACTGACCGCCGGTCGGGCGGCGGGGCCGGGAGATCGGGTTCAGCGCCAGAGGTCCCGCCAGCGGTCGTAGCGACACGTCTCCACCCCCCCGCGGCGCAGCACCTCGAGGCCGGCGGGGTCGCGGTAGGGGGTGCGGTAGTAGACGCGGCGGATGTTGGAGTTGATGATCATCTTGGCGCACATCGGGCAGGGCGACGTGGTCACGAACATCAGCTTGCCCGGCGTCTGCGCCCCGGCCTTGATCAGGGCGTTGGCCTCGCTGTGGATGCAGCCGCACCTTCCCGGCTCGGTCCCGTCGCAGCGGTTGGGCAGACCACGGGCGTTGCCGTTGTAGCCGATGCCCATGACCTGGGTGAGGTCACCGGTGGTGATCACGCTGCCCACCCGGCTGCGGCTGCAGGTCGAGCGCTTGGCCAGCTCCTCGGCCATGCGCATGTAGACCTCCTCCAGG
>DASRBU010000006.1:0-2896 GCA_035653475.1 Candidatus Dormiibacterota bacterium
GAAGTGGAGCAGGAAGGACCAGCCGTAGCCCACCACCGAGCCCACCGCGGCGCTGGCCACGTTCCAGGGCGAGCCGGTGAGCCATCCCGCCGCCCAGGCCGGCCCCACCCCCTGGACGAAGGTCAGGGGGCCGACCAGCGCAGCGGGCAGGAAGCCGAGGTTGCGCCAGACGTTGGAGGCCCCGATGTTCCCGGTGCCGTAGCGCCGGATGTCGATCCCTCGCAACCAGCCGACCAGGAGGCCCACCGGCACCGAGCCGATCGCGTAGCCGGTCAGGAACCACAGACCGATCTCGGTCACCGTCACCAACCCCCTCGGGGCGACCGGGCATCGCGCCCGGGCCGGGCCGCGTCCGGCCACCGGCGGTCCTGCCCCGGCCGCGGCCCGGCACGGGCGTAACCCTTGTCGCACCTCCGCGACATCTCCCTCCAGCTTACGCGGCCCGGGGAGGCGTGCCGCCGCGCTCCGCCCCCTGGTGCCACGGCCTCACCATCCCGGTAGGAAGAGATCGGCGCGCAGGCCGAGCTCGTCCAGGTGCCGCTCCAGGTCGGCCGGGTCCTCGTAGACGCGGTACGCGCCCGCCCGCTCCAGCTCCTCGCGCCCGTAGCCGCCCGAGAGCAGCCCCACGCCCAGCGCCCGCGCCCGCTGCGCGGCCAGCAGGTCCCAGACGCTGTCGCCGATCACCACCGATTCGGAGATCTCGGCGCCGAGCCGGGCCGCCGCGGCCAGGAAGAGGTCCGGGTCGGGCTTGGCGTGCTCGACCTCCTCGCGGGTGACCACCACCTCCGGTGCCAGGCCCAGGACGTCGAGCCCGGCCAGGGCGGAGGCACGGTTGCCGCTGGTCGCGATCGCCCAGGGCACGCCCAGGTCGGTGAGGCGGCGGAGCAGACGCCGGGCTCCGGGCAGGGGCTTCACCCGGGCCAGCTGCTCCAGGTAGTGGCGGACGTGGGCCTCCTGCAGGTCGCGGATCTGCTCCGGCCCCAGCACCCGGCCCGTCTCGCGGAGCAGGGCGTTGACGAACAGCCCCCCGCTCATCCCGATCCGGCGGTGGATGCGCCACACGGAGAGGTCGATGCCCACCCCGGCCAGCGCCTCCCGCCAGGCCAGCACGTGCTGGTAGACGGAGTCGATCAGGGTCCCGTCGAGGTCGAACAGCATCGCCGGTCGGACCCCCGCCCGCGCGGCAGCCACCCTCCGATCGTAATCCACCGCCGCCGGGCGGCCGGCGCCGGCCGGTCGTCCTTGCTCCCGGCCTCGGTCAAACTGGTCCCATGAAGGCCATCGTCGCCGCTCGAACGGGCGGCCCTGAGGTGCTGGAGCTGCGGGAGGTGCCAGATCCCGAGCCGGGCGAGGGCCAGGCGCTGGTCCGGGTGCGGTCGGCGGGTGTGAACTTCGCCGACACCCTGGCCGTGTCCGGGCGCTACCACGCCTCGGCGCCGCCTCCGCTGGTGCCCGGCCTGGAGCTGGCCGGCGAGGAGGTGGGGACGGGCCGGCCGGTGCTGGGGGTCGTCCCCGCCGGCGCCTACGCCGAGGTGGCGGCGGTGGACCGCCGCTGGCTGTTCCCCGCCGAGGGGATGGACCTGGGGCAGGCCGGGGCCTGGCCCCTGGTCACGTTCACGGCCTGGTTGGCGCTGGGGGAGGTCGCCCGCCTGCGTCCGGGCGAGTCGGTGCTGGTCACGGCCGGGGCCGGTGGCCTGGGCTCGGCCGCGGTCCAGGTAGCCCGTGCGCTGGGCGCCGCCCGGGTGGTGGCGGTGGCCTCGACGCCGGAGAAGCGCGCCTTCGCCCGCGGCCAGGGTGCCGACCACGCGGTTGGCTACGAGGAACCGTTCCCCGAGGTGGACGTGGTCGTGGACGGGGTGGGGGGCGAAGCCGCCGCCCGGGCCCTGGAGGCCACCCGGCCCCTGGGCCGGGTGGTGCTGCTGGGCATGTCCTCGGGCACCCCGCCCGAGCTGCCCGGGTTCGGCCAGCTGCGGCGGCGCAACGTCGGCATCATGTGCTTCAGCTTCGGGGAGTTCCGGCGCGCCGAGCCCGACCGGGCGGCGGAGCTGGTCGCGCCGGCGGTGGAGCTGCTGCGGCAGGGGCGCGTCCGGCCGCCGGTGGGACGCGCCTTCGGGCTGGCCGAGGCGGCCGCCGCCCACCGCCTCCTGCTGGGCCGAGGATCGATGGGGAAGCTGGTGCTGCGTCCCTGAGCCGCTGCGTGCCGCCGGGGGAGCGCCGTCGTGCCGCCGACGCTCGACCCATCCAGGCGATCGGGTGGAAGTCGATCGTGCCCGCGAGCACCGCGGACCCCGAGGTGGAGCGGCTGGCCGCCGAGGTCGCGGCGATCGCCCGGGAGACGGAGACCCGTGCGGTCGGGATCGCGCTGCCGGGACGCGGAGCGCGGCTCCTGCCGAAGGCGGCTTCGAGCGATGGTCGCGCCGGCCTCCGGCGCCTCCCGGACACGAGGTCTGGCCGCAGGTTCCGGCCGACGCGCTCGGCCGCCCCCTCGGCCGGGCCACGCTCCGGACGGACGCTGATGGCTCTCATTCGACGACGCGACCACCGGCGATGGCTCGGACGGGGCGGCGCCGGCGGCCCCCGCCGGTGGGAGCCTCCGCTGCCGGCCGGGCACCCTCCGAGAACCGGCGGCGCAGCCCCGCCACCACCTTGCCGATGGCGTTGGGATCGACGAAGGTGGCGGTGCCCACCTGGACGGCGCGGCAGCCAGCGAGCAGGAACTCCATCGCGTCCTCGGCGCAGGTGATCCCCCCGATCCCGATCACCGGGATCCGCACCGCCTGCGCCACCCGATGGGCGAGGTAGACCGCCAGCGGCCGGATGGCGGGGCCGGAGAGCCCTCCGGTGCGGAAGCCGAGACGGGGCTGGCCGGTTCGGACGTCGAGGGCCATGCCCACGA
>DASRBU010000007.1:0-4209 GCA_035653475.1 Candidatus Dormiibacterota bacterium
GGATTGCCGACCGGATGGGCGACCACCGTGCGCAGGTGGACCGCCACGACCTCCACCTCCGGCGAGGGCCAGGGCTCCTCGCGCCCGCAAGGGGCCCCGAGGAAGAGCGCCCGGAACGGCACCCGCACCCGCTCGGGTGGGAGCCGTCCCTCGTCCAGGAGGTCGGAGAGCGGGGCACGGCCGAGGATCGCCTCGACCAGCTGGAGCAGGCCCTGACACCGCTCCAGCCGGGAGCGCAGCTCCGGGCTCGCGGTCAGCTCCGACGCCGCCAGGGGCAACGTGCGCACCAGGCGGCGGAGCCGTCGCTCCAGCTCCCGCCAGTCCTCGAGCGCCTCCTCGGTGGCCCGCCGCCGGCGGGACCCCCGACCCAGGCGGATCTCCGCGAAGCTGAGCAGCCCGGCCAGCCGGATCGGCTCTCGCCGCCCGATCGCATGGCGGTAGTAGGCGTCCCGCAACTCGGCCGGGATGCGAGCCACCCGTTGCCAGCGTGAGGACTCGGAGAGGGTGACCCCCAAATCACCGAGTTTCAAAATCGCACAGTGCGATTTTGATCTTCGGTCGCCTCCGCGGCGATTACGCTCCCCTCGCTCGGCCTTCTCCCGCAGGAGCTCGCCCGCCCGGGCGCGCGCCTCCAGATCCACGATGGCCAGCCAGGCGTCTTCTCGTGCCCGCCGCTCACCCGCCCTGAGCAGCGCCCGCAGCTCGGGCAAGGCCAAGCCCGCCAACCGCAGCCGTGCCGCGGCGGCGAGGGCCCCACCATCGGACACGTCCACCGGCGGGCGCCAAAGCCCTCCCGCCGGTGATCCCCATGTTGTCCTCCCATCCCCCGGCCTCTCCCTCCAGCCGGGGAACATGACCGGTCATCATACAACCGGGCCCAGGCCGTCGCTGGTGCACCAGCGCCTCCGTGGCCAGTGCAACCGCGCGCTCACAGCCGGGCCCCCTCCAACTGATCGCGCAGAGCCCGCAACCAGCCGGAATCGCAGGGCCGACGACCGGAACCGCTCTCACCGCCGGCGATCACCCAACCGATCCCGTACGGGACCCCGGAAAGGTCCACCGGTCCGAAGAGCGGTTCGAGAGAACGGATTGGCACCATGCCGGGCCACCCAGTCCTCCCACAGCCCCCATGCTTCGCACACCACCGGGTTGGGCGGGCACGACTGCTAGCCCGCGATCATGCACGACGACCGACCACCCGTGAGGATGTCGGTGACCGGGCCCACCCCGGGCGCCGTGTCTCGGCCACCATCTGCGCATCGAGGTCTCCTGCCGCCCACCTCCAGGCGTCCGGGTCGACCAGAAGGTCGGCGATCCGCACCGCCCAGCGTTGCGGCATCCGCCCCTCCTCGGGCAGGCGAATCACCGCCACCCGCTGGCCCAGCCACACCACCACGACCTCGGCCCCCGGCGGCGGCAATGGCTCTGGGCTCGGCGACCGCGCCCCCTCGGCCAAGACCGCCCGGGCATCCCTCGCCGGCAGGCTGCCCTCAGGGCGGGGAACCGCGGTCAGCCGGACCTTCACCTTACCTATCCCGCTCGGGCCGTGTCGGCCCACAGCCTCCCGCCCACCAAGGGGTCCTCTGCTCCTGCTCCCACACCGCCTGGTTGGCGTTCAGCCAGTCCAGGGTCTCGTGGTCGATGCCCAGAGCCCGCAGCTGCACGTTCACCCGCTCCAGCTCGGCTCGAGCGGCAGCCAGCTTCCGTCGCTCCTCCAGGCCGCTCCGCAGGACCTCACGAATGCTCCACCCCATCATCTGCTCTCCCAAAGGGGCGTCTCTCCCTGATCTCGTCGACGACCAGAAAGCCCTCCTGGCGATCGATCTGCTGCCATCGCCTCAGGCACTTGAGGGCCGTCTCTTCAGAACGGTGCCGATGCTCACAGGTATCCCTCCGCGCCTCTCCGCGGAGAGTCCAATGGCGTTCGACCTCATACCAGAGCCGATTGCCACTTCTACTCGTGCCAGGAGGATCCACCTGAAGACCGATCCGATACGCCGCCTTGCGCTCGCGCATCATCCCCTCCTGATCTCCTCAAGAGGCACGATCACGCACCCTCGCTTCCGGTCCACTCGCTGCCACTTCTCCTGGCACGCGACTGCGCCACGCTTGGACCGGTGCCGATGCTCACACGTCTCCTGGCCGGACTCGTCGTAATTCCTCAACCAGTGCCGTTCGACTTCGAACCAGACACGGTCTCGGTAGTCCCAGCATCGACCCAGGCGGTACGCCACCTTTGTCACGGACTCCGACGTCACAGGTTCGTCGCGAGCTCCCGTCAGTCGCACTCCTCCTCGCCCTCGTCCTCGTCAGGGACGCCCTCGCCACCTTCCTCCCATGCCAGCAGTTGCCGCATGGCGTCGAGGACCTTGACCCGGTCCAACGGCTCCTCGCGTCCAACCGTCCCGATGGGCACCACTACGTACCGCGCCCCGCGCTCTCGGGGCTTGATGGTCAAGTTCCATCGGCCCCGACCATCCAGCTCGACCTGGGCCTGGGTGGCGCGCCACCAAGCCAACTCGGTCCGTATCCGCATCACAACTCCTCCTCAGCCTGCCCCCACGAACCGGGGCGATCATGCTGCTCTCGTTGCCGGCAGAAGGCCAGCACCTGGTCGCCATCGAGCGTGTGCTCGCTGCGGGCATCGAGGGAGACGATAAACCGCCACTTGACGGCCTGATAGTGATGCCAGGCTCGGTCCTCCCCCAGGAGGTCGACCAGGATCGACAGGGCCAGGTCAGCCGGCCCGCTGCCGCCGTAGCCATACTCGAGCCCGGCGGGACTGTGGTGGACGACACGGCGTAGCGGATAGGACCGACCATGGTCGGGGATCACGGTCGCGACCACTCGGCCGTCCTCCGGGCGTCGTCCGAGCTGGTAGCGCTTGCCCACGGTCGACAGGGTGGGCAAAACGCGATGCTGTCGCGTCAGGCCCGGCGTCGGCGGCCCTGCCACGAGGGGCGCTGCGACCAAGCGTCAGCCAAACGGCCAGATCGCCCGGACACTCACCCGGAGCGTCTGCCAGACGACCGGACCCGCCAGCCCCACCGCGGCCGCCAGGGTTGCCAGCTCGAGGACTCGCCCGGTCAGGGACGCCTCGCGGACGGCAGGCAAGAAGCCAGGGCGCAGGCGCCCCCACCAAAGCGGCCAGAGCAGCGCCATCGGGGTCGGGTTGACCAGATCGGCGGCCAGGTGTGAGAGCCAGACGACCAGCACGACCAAGACCGCCGCCAGCGCCCAGCCGGGCCAGACTTGACGCACCCGCACCCCAGCGGCAACCGCGGCCGCAACGGCGGCGGCGGCGAGACTGTGAGTGGGGCCGCGATGAGGGAGGCCCAGCTTGAGGTCCAGGTCCGGCAAGCGCGCCACCACCGCACCCGCCACGACCACCGGGAGCAGCGGGGCATGGGTGGCGGCGGCCACCGGGACCGCGCAGGCAGCACCGACGACGGCGTGGGTAGGACCGGTCACACCCCAGAGCCTCGGGGAAACGCGGCTCGGGCAAGGCCCGGGCTTTGGCTTGCGAGCAGCCAGCCCTTTATAGCGGCGGCAGGACCGTAGACTGACGGTCATGGACGAGACCATGGTCGAGGCACTCCATGCGGTCGCCGACGACGTCCCCCCTTCGGTCAGGTCCTGGCGGAATCGGCTCGCCGAGTACCTGCGGGAGGCGGCCAGCCGCCTTGAGGTGACGCTCGTGGGTGACCTGACCTTCGGACTGACGGAAAGTTCGGTCGGATGCCGCGCAGTTGGTTCGAACAGTCATTATTGGCTACGGGTGATCGCCACGGACCCGGATAGAGTGGAGTACCGGGCAGGTGCCTCCGCGGCAACCGCAATAGAGGGAGTTGCCAAGCCCAGCCTGCTTCGGGTGTCGGAGTGGACAGTCGACGATGGGCTGGCGCTGCGAGCCGAGCTCTTGACGCTGGCACCGTCACCCGCGTGTTCGTCCTCTGTTACCCCTCCCCCAGGATTGGAGCTGCCAGACCGATGGTGGGCCTCCTTACGTCGTTCGCTGGACGCCCTGGCATCCTGGCCGACCGAACGGACCTGCCTCACGCAGGAGATCATCACCACCCAGCAGCTGGTCTTCTTCGGCAGACGCCCAGAACCGATCTCGAGCTGGTCCACCGCACACGGGGATCTGCATTGGGCGAACCTGACCGCTCCCGAGTGCTGCTTGCTCGACTGGGAGTCCTGGGGACGTGC
>DASRBU010000008.1:0-8893 GCA_035653475.1 Candidatus Dormiibacterota bacterium
GACCCGCCGCGCCACCTCCACTTGGTGGGGCAGCAGCAGTGGCTCCGGGTCGGCCCGCTCCAGCTCTTTGATCTCGCGTTCCGGGTCGCGGGTGTGGAGCTCGGTGACGTAGCCCAGGGAGCGTCGCCGGCCGAAGGGAACCCAGACCCGGTGACCCGGCACCACGTCCAGACCGGCGGGCACGGCGTAGGTGTACGTCTCCCGCTCCAGCGCACGTCCGGCCTCGACCGCGACCTCGGCGTAGAGCACCCTCACCGTCCTCCTCACCCGCCCCCGCCGGTCCGGAGCGCGGCCCCCGGAATCCCCCGGCCCGCGCCGCCGGCCTCCGCCCGGAGCGGCGTCGAGCCCGAGCGCACGGGGCCCGGTCCGTGGGGACACCGAGCGCACGACACCGCCTTCGACCCCGGTCCGGCGCTCAGCCGGTCAGGATGGCCCCGGGGTCGACGAGCTGCGCCCCGGCCGGGGGCGAGATCCTCGGCACCCGCGCCGCCCGCAGGTCCAGGCGGTCGTCGATCTGCTGATGGATCCCGCTCGCGGGGTCGGTGCCGGTCAGGTGGAGCTCCACCCCTCCCAGCTGGCCACTCGGGATCAACAGGTACACGTCCACCTCCCCCCGGGCCGTGCGAAGGAAGGTCGTCTCCGCCGCGCCCATCACCGGCATGGCCTCCAGCTCCTCCAGCTGTTCCGGCGCCGGCGAGATGGCGAAGCGGCGGGCGAAGCCGGCGTCCACGTGGCCGAGTCCGGCCGGGGACACCGAGGGCGCGAGCAAGGCCGTCTCACGGAGCAGGTCCAGACGCAGGGCGGGGAAGAGGACGGTGACGTAGGCCAGCGGGGTGGTCCGCCAGACGGCGCCCGGCGACCGGGCGAAGAGCTGCTGATCCGCGATCACCATGTCGAAGTCGGCGTGCTGGCCACCCACGCTGAGCCGGAAGCGGAAGCTGGCGTCCCCGTCCCGAAGGTGGCCGCCGGTGACCGTCATCTGCTGTTTCAGCTCCTGGCCGCTCGGGATCTGGCCACCGGTGAGCTGCACGGTCTGGTCGAGCCCGAAGGTGGCGCCGTGCTGCTCCAGCGACCGGATGGCGGCGGCGATGGCCCTGGCCTCGGTCCGCTGGTCGGTCGAAGTCGGGAGGGGGAGGCCGCAGGCGGTCACCAGCGCGACGGCCAGCAACGACGCCAGCAGCGGCCGTCTCATGGCCCCAACCTGGGCCGGACCGCGTCCAGCAGACGGTCGGCCACCACCCGCTTGCTGGCCCGCTCGATCTGGACGCCGGTGCCGTCGCGGAAGACCAGGAGCCCGGCGTTGTAGTCGGACCCGAAGCCGATGTCGGAGCGGCTGATGTCGTTGGCGAAGACGGCATCCAGTCCCTTGGCCTGGAGCTTCGCCGCCGCCCGGCTTGCCAGCTCCGAGTCCTCGGCGGCGAACCCCAACCGGAACACGCGCTCCATCCCCGGCTCCCGTTCCAGCTCGGCCAGGACGTCCACGTTCCTCTCCAGCTCCAGGACCAGCCGCTCCCGTTCCTCGCGCCGGATCTTCGTCTCCGAGCGGCGGACTGGCCGGAAGTCGGCCACCGCCGCGGCCATCACCAGCAGGTCGGCCCCGGGCACCTCCTCGCGCAGCGCCTGGAGCATCTCCGCGGCCGTCCGCACCTGCCGGAGGCGCAGTCCGGGATGCGGGGCGTGCTCGGCGGTGGTGACCAGCACGACCTCTGCGCCCCGCTCCGCGGCCGCCACCGCCACAGCGTAGCCCATCTTGCCGCTGGAGTAGTTGCCGATGAAGCGCACCGGATCGATCGGCTCGCGCGTCCCCCCCGCGCTCACCACCACCCGCCGACCGGCCAGGTCCCGGCCGGAGGGCAGGGCCCGCGCCATCGCCTCCAGCAAGGTCTCGGGGCCGGGGAGACGACCGAGGCCGAGGTGGCCGCTGGCCAGGCGGCCAGACTCCGGCTCCACCACCACCCGGCCCTGCCGGCGCAGCTCGGTCACGTTGCCCACCACCGCCGGGCTGGCCCACATGGCATCGTTCATGGCCGGCGCGATCACGACCGGGCAGCGGGCGGCGAGGACCGTGGCCGCCACCGGATCGGCGGCGTGGCCGCCGGCCAGCCGGGCGAGGGCGTCGGCCGTGGCCGGGGCCACCAGGACCAGCTGCGCCCAGTCACCCAGCTCGACGTGGGGCTCCGGGTGCTCGGCGCTCCACTGGTCGGTCAGGACGGGGCGGCCGGTGAGGCCCCGGAAGGTGGCCTGGCCCACGAAGCGGAGCGCCGAGGCGGTCGCGGCCACCCGCACCTCGGAGCCCGCCTGGACCAGCTGCGAGACCAGGTCGGCCACCTTGTAGGCGGCGATGCTCCCGCAGACCAGCACGGCGATGCGCAGGCCGCGCAGGGCGGCGGGCACCGGTGCCCGTTCCAGGGGACTCATCCGCCGCTCCCGCCGGTGCGACACCCACCCACCCGCCCACGACGCCGGCGCTCGTCCTCCAGGATGGTCTGGACCCGGCGCACCGCCCGCTCGGCGTCGTCGTTGACGACCACGTGGTCGTAGCGCTCGGCGTAGGACATCTCCACCTCGGCCAGCCGCTGACGGGCCTGCATCTCCTCGGGCGTCTCCGCGCCCCGCCGTTCCCGGCGTCGCAGCAGCTCCTCCATCGACGGGGGGCTGATGAAGATCAGCAGCGCGTCCGGCCGCCGGCGCCGGACCTGCTCGGCGCCCTGGACGTCGATCTTGAGGATCACGTCCTTGCCCTCCTCGCGGACCTCCTCGACCCAGCTCTCCAGGGTGCCGTACAGGTGGCCGTTGACGACCGCGTGCTCCAGGAACCTCCCCTCCCCGGCCAGGCGGCGGAAGGTTCCCTCGTCGACGAAGTGGTAGTGCTCGCCCGGCACCTCGTAGGGACGGCGAGGACGGGTGGTGTAGGAGACCGAGTACCTGAGCCGGGGATCGCGCGGCAGCAGCATCTGGATCAGCGTGTCCTTGCCCACGCCGCCCGGCCCCGAGAGCACCACCAGGAGGCCGGGACAGCTCATCGCAACCCTTCCCAGAAGGTGGTGAAATCCGGGGGCGGCGGGCTCTCGAAGACCACCTCCTCGCCCGTGCGCGGGTGGCGGAAGCGGAGGCGGTGGGCGTGGAGCAGCGGCCGTCCCGGCTCTCCCCGCCGGGGGCGGCCGTAGAGGGCGTCGCCCGCCACCGGGTGGCCGAGGGCGGCGAGGTGGACGCGGATCTGGTGGGTGCGCCCCGTCTCCAGGTCGCAGCGGAGCAGGGTGTAGCCGTTCCGGCGCTCCAGCACCCGCACCCGCGTCCGCGCCGGCCGGCCGTGCTCCACCACCGCCATCCGGAGGCGGTCTCGGGGGTGGCGACCGATGGGGCCGTCCACGACCTGGTCGAGCGTCCCGACGCCGCCCCGGACCACGGCCAGGTAGGTGCGGGAGAGGGTACGGGAGGCGAGCTGCGCGGCCAGCGCCCGGTGGGCCTCGTCGGTGCGCGCGGCCAGGATCAGGCCCGAGGTGCCCCGGTCGAGGCGGTGCACGATCCCCGGCCTGGCCGTTCCCCCGACCCTGGACCAGGGGCCACCCAGGCCCAGCAAGGCGTGGACGAGCGTGCCCGATCGGTGGCCCGGGGAGGGATGGACCACCATGCCGGCCGGCTTGTCCACCACCACCAGATCGGGGTCGTCGTGGAGGACCCGCAGCGGGATCTCCTCGGGCCCCGGCTCCAGGGTCACCGGGGCGGGGGGCGCGTACTCGATGACGTCGCCCTCGCGGACGGGATCGGCCGGGCGCACGGGCCGCCCGTTGAGCCTGACCAGGCCCTCGCGGGCCAGTCGCGCCGCCGCCGAGCGGCTCAGATCCGGGTCCAGCTGGGCCAGGACCCGATCCAGCCGGCCGGCCGTTCCGGCCACCGTCAATCGTCGCGTCTCGCCCGTCGCAGGTACCCGGCCAGGAGCAGCACCACGCCCACGCTGATGGCGGAGTCCGCCAGGTTGAACACGGGCCAGAAGTGGAGGGCGATGAAGTCGGTCACGGTGCCGTGCACCAGACGGTCGTAACCGTTCCCGACCGTCCCCCCCATGACCAGGCCCAGCACCGCCCCGGTCCAGGCGCCCATCGGGGTGCGGACGGCGTAGAGGAGGAGACCCCCGCTCACCAACACCGAGGCGACGAGGAAGAGCAGGGTGGCCTGGGGGGCCAGGCCGAACGCCGCCCCCGAGTTGTGGGTGTTGGCGATCCAGAGATGGGGGAGCACCTGGACCTCCCGACCCGGGGCCACGTAGGCCTGGACCAGCACCTTGCTGATCCGGTCGAGGACGACGACCGCGACCGCGACCAGGGCGAACCACAGCTGCCCCGGGCTCACGCCGACCGTTCGAGTCCGATCCACAGGTCGTCGTCCACCCGGACCCCGTCCAGCCCGTCCGGCCGCTCCGGGCTCAAGATCGTGGCGAGCGTCTCCGCGGCCACGTAGCCGGCGAAACGCTCCAGGGCCCGTGCCCAGGCTCCCCGGGCCTGGTAGTAGAGGCGGATGCGGTCGTCGACGGCAAGGCCGGTGCGCTTGCGCAGATCCTGGACCTGCCGAACCGCCTCCCGGGCCAGCCCCTCGAAACGGAGCTCCTCGGTGACGGTGGTGTCGAGCGAGAACGCGGGTCCCACCCGCAGCTCCTTCACGTTCAGCTCCTCGCAGATGATGGTCGCCACCTCCGGGCGGAAGGCCCGGGTCACGGTGAGCGAGGGCAAAGGCTGGCGAACCCGGATGCGGGCGGCGTCGCGTGCGGCCAGGCCCGCCTGCACCGCCTCGCGCGCCTCCGCCATCTCCTGCTCCAGCTCCAGGTCCCGGGCCTCGGGGTCCGCCGCCGGCCACGCCGCCAGGTGCACGCTCTCATCCTGGCAGAGGTTGCGGTGGATGGCCTCGGAGATGAAGGGGGTGAAGGGGGCCAGGAGGCGGGCCAGGGTGACCAACGTCTGGTAGAGGGTCTGGTGCGCGGCCAGCTTGTCCAGGTCCGACCCCGACTTCCAGAAGCGCCGGCGGGAGCGCCGCACGTACCAGTTCGAGAGGTCGTCCACAAACGCCTCGATGGGGCGGGCGGCTCCGGTGACGTCGTAGCGCTCCAGGGCGCGGTCCACGGTCTCGACCAGGTGGCTCAGCCGGGAGAGCAGCCAGCGATCCAGCACCGGTCTCCGGTCCAGCGGCACCGGCGCCTCGCGCCCGGGCTCGAAGCCGTCCACGTTGGCATAGGTGACGAAGAAGTGGTAGACGTTCCAGAGCGTGAGCAGGAAACGACGCACGATCTCCTTGAAGGCCGTCTCCCCTGCCCGGTAGTTCTCGCCCACGCTGGTCGAGGTGTAGAAGAACCAGCGCACCGCGTCCGCCCCGTAGGTCTCGAACAGGTACTCGGGGTCGAGCACGTTGCCCCGGGACTTGCTCTGCTTCCGGCCCTGGGTGTCCAGCAGCAGGCCCAGGCAGATCACGTTCCGGTAGGCGTTGCGGCCGAAGAGGATGGTGGAGATGGCCAGCAGGGAGTAGAACCAGCCTCGGGTCTGGTCGATCGCCTCGCAGATGAAATCGGCCGGGAACGAGGCTCGGAACTCCTCCTCCCCCCGGTGGGGGTAGCCGCGCTGGGCGAAGGGCATGGAGCCGGAGTCGAACCAGACGTCCAACACCTCCGGAACCCGGCTCATCTGCCCGCCGCAGCTCGGGCAGGGCAGCTTCACCTGGTCGATGTAGGGACGGTGCAGGTCGGCGTCCGGGGGCAACCCCAGCTCCTCGGCCGAGCCCACGCAGCGCCGGGCGCCGCAGGCGTCGCAGATCCAGAAGGGAAGCGGCGTCCCCCAGTAGCGGGTGCGGGAGATGGCCCAGTCCACGTTGTTCTCCAGCCAGTCGCCCATCCGGCCCTTGCGCACGTGGGCCGGCACCCAGTTGGTGGCCAGGTTGTTGGCCAGGAGCTCCGATTTGACCGCGGTGGTGCGCACGTACCAGGAATCCAGGGCGTAGTAGAGGAGCGGTGTCCGGCAACGCCAGCAGAACGGATACGTGTGCCGGATCTGCCCGGAGCGGTACAGCAGCCCGCGCTCGCGCAGGTCGTCCACGATCCGGGCGTCCGCCTCCTTGACGAACATCCCGGCGAACTTCTCCACCTCGGGCACGAACCGGCCCCGCAGGTCGACCGTGTGCCGGAAGGGGATACCCTTCTCTCGGCAGAGCCGCAGGTCGTCGGCGCCGTAGGCGGCCGCGGTGTGGACGATGCCCGTGCCCTCCTCGATCGAGACGAAGTCCGCGGCCACGACCCGCCAGGCTCGCGGGTCGGGTCCCATCCAGTCCCGGAGATAGGAGAAGACCGGCTCGTACTCTCGGCCCACCAGATCGGCGCCCTTCAGGCGCTCCACTACCTGGTACGGTCCGGTCAGGACCTCCAGCCGGGCCTCGGCCAGGATCAGGTCCTCGTCCCCCTGTCGGACTCGGACGTAGTCCAGGTCCTCGCCCACGGCCAGGGCCACGTTGCCGGGCAGCGTCCAGGGCGTCGTGGTCCAGGCCAGGAAGCTGGCGCCGGGATCGTCGCGCAGCCGAAAGCGCACGAACACGCTGGGGTCCGGCGTGTCGTCCTGCCACCCCTGCGCCAGCTCGTGGCTCGAGAGCGGGGTCATGCAGCGCGGGCAATAGGGCGCGACGCGAAAGTCCTGGTAGACGAGCCCGCGATCCCACATCGTCTTCAGCGCCCACCAGACCGACTGGATGTACTCCGAGGTCAGGGTCCAGTAGGCGTGCTCGTAGTCCTGCCAGAACGCCATACGGCGCGAGAAACGGGTCCAGGCGTCGACGTAGCGGTACACGCTCTGCCGGCAGAGCTGGTTGAAGCGCTCGATGCCGAACTCCTCGATCTGCTGCTTGCCGGAGATGCCGAGCTGCTTCTCGACCTCCAGCTCGACCGGGAGCCCGTGCGTGTCCCAGCCGGCCTTTCGCTCGACGAAGTCACCCTTCATCGTGCGGTAGCGGGGGAACAGGTCCTTGAAGGCCCGGGCCTCGACGTGATGGGTGCCCGGCATCCCGTTGGCTGTCGGCGGTCCCTCGTAGAAGACGAAGCGGGGACCGCCGCGGCGCCGGGCCAGGCTCTCCTCGAACGTGCCCTCCCGCTCCCAGCGCTCCACGATCTGCCGCTCCAGGGCGGGCAGGTCTGGTCTCGCCGTGACCTCCTCGAACGTCTTCCTGGTCTGCATCTACGCCGTCCTCGCGGGGTCGACTCTGGCACGAACGGTCCGGGCACGGCGCCACCCCCTCGCCGGCGCCACGTGGTCGGCGCCGGGTGCGAGCGACGCCCGGGCTCTCGGCGATGACCTGGCTCGAGGTGATCTCGGGCCGCCGGCCCCCATCGTGTCGGCCGGATCGCCGTCGACGGCCGGCGGCGGCTGACCGTCTCCTTCGTCGCCGTTCGGGGCGTTAAGTTTACCGTGCCGGGTATCGGCGATCGTCCTCGGCCGTCCCCGCGTCGTATCAAGGAGAGGTCACGAGCATGGCGGTCGAGGCGGGCAGTAGGCTGGGGCGCCTCCTGATCGGCGAGCCCCTTGGAGAAGGAACTCTGGGCACGGCCCACCGTGCCTCCCATCCCGACCACGGTCCGGTCGTGGTCAAGCTCCTGCGCGGCGCCCGTGAGGCCCGGGAGCGATTCCTCGCCCTTGCCCCGGGGCTGGCCCGAGCCGCGCACCCCCACCTGGCGCGGGTCCTCGAGCACGGGGTGCACGAAGGAACGCCCTACCTGGTGGTCGAGGCCGCGGGGAGGGTCCCGCTCGACCTGCGCTTCCCCGCCCCGTCCCCGGCCGCCGTCCTCCCGGTGCTGGCCGCCGTGGCCTCGGCCCTCGACCACCTGCACGGCCTGGGCCTGGTCCACGGCCGTCTGGCCTGCCATCAGGTCCTGGTCGACGAGGAGGACCGGCCCCGGGTCACCGACTTCGGGTTGTGGCCGCTGCGCGCCACGGTCGACGAGGGCGATGACGCCGTCGCCTACGCGGCCCCCGAGGTCCTGGCCGGGGCGGCGCCGACCGCCGCCAGCGACCGCTACGCCTTTGCCGTCCTCGCCTACCGGCTGCTCACCGGCGGCCTGCCCTCCGAAGGCGACGCTCACCGCTCGACCGCCGAGCCCGACGGCGCGCCCGCCGCCCCCGATCTCGGGCTCGGGGAGGGCGTCGGGGTGGCCCTGGCCCGTGGTCTGGAGCCGGAGCCGCAGGCCCGCTGGGAGAGCTGCGCGACCATGGTCGACGCGCTCCGCTCGGCGCTCCTCCAGGACGCGCCCCCGCTCGTGATCACGCCCCCCGGGGAGAAGGTCGCCGAGACCGGGGCCGGGTGGCGTCGGGCGCTGATCCTCGGGGGCGGCACGGCCGGAGTGGCCGCGGCCATCGCCCTGGGCTGGACGGTCTGGAACGGCCCCGGGACGGTGGCCGTGTCGCTCTCCAGCTCGACCGTCAGCCCCGGCGACCCGGTGGTGGTCGACGCCGTCAACCTTCCCCCCGGGCAGACCGGGGTGGTGGTCCTGCACAGCCGGCCGGCGACGCTCGGCTCCTTCCGGGCCAGTGGTCAGGGCGAGGTTCGGGTTCGCGTGACCATCCCCTCCTGGACCCCTCCCGGCCGGCACGACCTGGCCCTGTGCTGGCGCAGCGCCTGCCACGGCGACGCCCCCCTCATCGTCCTGCCCCCACCGGCGCCCGCCTCGCCCTCCTCGCCGACCCCCGGCAGCCCGCGGACGGCGCCGCCGTCGGCCCCCGGGCCTCTGGCCGCCCCGGCCCCAGCACCGCAGCCCGCACCCCCCGCCGTCCGGCCGAGGACGACCGGCCGTGGTCCGGTCTCGGCTTCGCCGCCGGCCCCGCCGACCACGTCCACACCTCGGCCGACGCCACCGCCGACGCCACCGCCGACG
>DASRBU010000009.1:0-4913 GCA_035653475.1 Candidatus Dormiibacterota bacterium
CGGGCCAGGTGGGCCTCGTCGAGCAGGACCAGGCTGTCGGTGCCGGCCAGGGCGGCGTCGACGGGGCGCATCGAGGTGCTGGAGCCGTAGCCACGGAAGAGGAGCCGGCTGGCGAACATGGGCACGGTGGCCAGGATCAGCGCCGGGTGGGCGGGGTCCGGGGGCCGGGCGCCCAGCTCGGCGCCGCCGCGCAGGCGGACCACGTGCAGCGGGCCGTCCTCCAGGGGGGTGAGGGCGAGGCCGCGCAGCGCCTCCGCCACCGCCGTCAGCGCCCGCACCTCCTCCCCGCCAGCCGCTTTCCAGCGCTCGCGCAGCCGCTCGGGAAGGGCCAGCAGGTCGGCCAGCTGCCGGGCGTGCTCGTGGGCGGCGTCGATCAGGAGCCGGCGGTTGACCACGTACCAGATCCGGGTGGGGGCGGTGCGGACCGGGCCTGCGGCCGCCCGGGCCAGCGCCCAGACGGCGATGTCGAGGCAGGCGGTCTTGCCCAGGCCGGTGGGCACCTCGATGGCGTCCGGCCATCCCCGCTCGGCCACCCGGGCGGCGAGGTTGCGCTGCCAGGGGAACGGCTGCCGCCCCTCGTTGGCGGCGCGGAAGAAGGCGTCGAAGTCGGGGAGGTCAGCCACGGCCGCCCTCCCCCACCGGCGCCATCAGGCCCATGCCGTACTGGCGGGCGCGACCCAGGACCACGGGGCCGGCCACCGGCTCGGCGAAGGCCAGCTCCAGGTAGGAGTAGGGCCGGCGCACCCCCACCCGGTCCCGGAACACCTCGCTCGGGCGCAGGGCGGGGCTCCCCTCCAGCAGCGGGACCGGGCTGGACCGGGCCCACACCGGCCGGGGGAAGCCGGCGTGCTCGCACCAGGCGGCCAGGTCGTCCAGGGTGGGGCCACCACGGCGACGGCGCTCGTGCACCACCGGCAGGGCCGCCACCCAGCGCCGGGCGCGCCGCCGCCAGCGGTTGGGGTTGGCGGCCCAGGGCCGCGCCTCCCCGCCGTGGAGGGCGACCCGAACCGGGCGCAGGCCGGGCACGGCCAGCTCGCGGAGCCGCCAGGCGGCGTGCCGGACCCCCTCCACCACCCCGGGCTCGATGCCCGCGGGGAGCATGATCGCCGCCCCGTGGAGCCGGCCGCGGGCGTAGGCGTGACCGACCTCGGGAAGCGTCAGCCACTGGGCCAGCTGGTAGCCCCGTCCCTCCAGACCGTGCCCGTGGAGCAGGGCCGGGACCTCGCCCGCTCCCGCCACGTGCCGCTGGTAGAGGTCGAGCACCGCCGCCTTGAGCGCCTCGGCCGTCCGCAGCGCGGCCCGCCCGGGCAGCGACTCCTCGAACCGCAGCCAGATCGTGGCCACCCAGGCCGCCTCCGAGCGGGCGGGCCGGGGCTGGTCGGGGGCGCGGTAGCGGGCCCGCTCGGTCCGGAACCAGGTTCGGCGGGCGCGGCGCAGGGTCCACTCGTCGAAGGCGCGGTCCAGGACCTCGACGAAGCCCGGGAAGGGCACCGGGAGGTCGTGGCCGCCATCGGGGTCCGGCTCCCAGACCGCGGCCGGGGCGCGGGAGGGGTCGAAGCCCCGGGAGAGCGTGAGCTGCACCGGAGAGTCGGCGCAGCCCAGGTAGCCGACCCGGGCCGCGCGGGCGGAGAGGGCCCGGAACTCCTCCTCCCCCGGATCGAGGTCCTCCCAGACGTAGGCCAGGCGGGGGTCGAGCGGGCAGAGCCGGGTGCCGGGACGGACCAGGACCGCGGTGCGGGCGGGATACTCCTGGACCGTCCCCTGGCTCTGCTCGTTGGCGACCACGAACCGCTCCCGGAGCGGGGAGCCCAGCACCTGCGACCGGGGGCTGGCGTGGATGCGCGGGGGTCGGGCCCGCTCGAAAAGGGCCAGCTCGGCCCCGGTCGTGACCCGGCACCGATCCCGGGTCCCGTCGCCGGCGACCAGGGCCGCCACCAGCCGGGCCGGGCTCGGGGGCCAGTCGCCGGGGTCGAGGTCCCCGGTCAGGGCCAGGTCGTCGGGGGAGGTGGCCCGGATGGTGCCCTGGAGCAGGGTGACGTTGACGGTCAGCATCACCCCACCCGCCAGGTGGCGGTGATGGCCCGGGCCAGGGAGGGGCCGGGCATCACCACCAGCGGCTCGCCATCCCAGCCGCCGCCCGCGGTCAGGCCCGCCGCCTCGGCCCGCCGCCGGCACGCCCGGAAGAGGTCGACCGCCTCCTCCGGGCTCGGCGGCTCCAGCTCCTCCTCCCCCTCCGCGCCCAGCCAGCGCCAGTGGGCGCGGACGGGGCGCAGGTCGCAGCCGCTGCGCAGGCTGAAGGCGCGGCCGAAGGCGGCCAGGTGGGCGACCAGGCCCAGGGCCACCAGCAGCGCCCGGCCGGCGGCGCTGGCCTCGTGGTCGCGGCAGTGGACCCGGCGCAGGCCGGCGAAGGAGACCGTCGCCCGCTGCTCGATGGAGCGGAAGGAGACCGGGGCCAGGGCGGCATCCTGGAGGCTGACCGGCACCTGGCCGTGCCCGATCTTGGAGAGCGACTCGTGTTGCCTCCGCCCACCGCTCTTCTGGCCCTGCTCCACGATCTGCCAGTCGGCGAGCAGGTCGTCCTCCTGGTAGCTGACCGGCTCGTCCACGGAGAGGTTGAGCGGGTCGCCCTTGAGCCCCAACACCCGCGTCCACTCCCCCTCCCGGGCGGGCGCGTAGCCGGCGATCTCCGAGACCCAGGAGCGGGCCAGCTTGGCCTGGGTCCGCCGCTTGCCCAGGTGCGACTGCCAGTAGCCGAAGAGCAGGGCCTGAGGGAACCACTGGAAGAGCGGGGTCGGCTCCTCGGCGGTGGCCTCGACGATGGCGGAGCCCACCGGCGTCCGGGGGAAGGGCTGATCGTTCAGCATCGCGTCGCGCAGGTAGGCGTCGGCGTGCCGGTGGGGGAAGCGGAAGCCGGAGAGCCGCCGGGGCAGGTGGGAGGGCAGGGTCTCGATCCCGGTGAGGTCGAGCACCACCTCGGGCAGCCCCAGCGCGGGCCGCAACCCCTCCAGCGCCGCCTCCAGGCGGTTGGCCTGGCTGGGCACGTTGTCGATCACCACCACCCGGGTGCGCTCCGGGGGGTCGCCCCACCAACGCTCGTCCTCCTGGAACCGGCCGCCGGCGTAGACGGCCGGCTTCACCGGGGCGGCGGGGCCGGCCAGCGGCTCCAGGAGCGTGTGCACGGTGATCCCGGCCTCCCGGGAGCCGTCCCCGCAGGCTTCGATCAGACGGTCGACGTCGATTCGCATGTCACCTCCTCACGGAGATATGGCCCGCGAGGTGGCCCGTGTGACGCGAACCATGGACTCCGGAGCCGGTCGCGGCCGGCTCTGGGGTGGTGCGGACCGCAATGGACTCGGCAGGCGGATCAGGCGCGGGGGTCCCGCATCCGAGCTGGAAGGCAGGGACAACGAAGGCCGGGGTCACCCCCGGCGAGCCGATCGATGGATCGGAGGATGACGGGTTCGCACCGCTCGCACAACGAAGGCCGGGGATCATCCCCGGCAAGGTGAACGAGGACGAGGCCGTGGACCGGATGATCGTTGGCCCCTACCGCCAGAGCCGGCCCAGGAGCTCGGCCACGGCGGTCGCGAGACGGAGGAGCTGGAGCATCGCGGGGCGGACGGAGCCGGTTGGTCGCCGCAGGGCACCATCCGGATGGTCGAGCCCCGGCACCAGGAGCACGACGCAGGCCAGGGGGTGGTCCCGGACCCTGCGAGAGCGGTGCCGCCGTGACGAGCGGCCATGAGAAGTCATGCGCCACATCTTAGCAGGTCGTTCCTACAGCGGAGCGAAACCATCAAAAGGCCACAGAACAAACAGGCAGGGGGACTTTCACCTCCGACGTCTACACATCGCTCCCCCCTCCTGCTCCCTCGTCCTCCATCGGCGGCCAGTCGGTCAGCGCCCGGGCGACCGCCGGGGCTCGCTCGAGGATCGACCGATCGTCGGTGATGAGGGGCGCGCTCACCTCCTCGGCCAGCGCCACATAGGCAGCGTCGTAGGCGGTGAGGCCGGTGGCCGTCCAGCGGGCGATGCGTTCGGGCTCGGCCTCCCTCCACTCGAAGCCGAGGTCGTCCAGGTCGGCCGCGAGCTCGACCACCGCCGTCTCCCCCCACCTCCACCGGCGGGCGGCGATGTTCACGATCTCCAGCGCGAGCAGGGTGGGGACCACGACCGCGATGCGGCCTGCCTCATAGGCGGCGCGCACCGCCAGCGCCTCCTCCTCACGGTCTTCGTTGCGCCCGCCGAACCACTTCAGGACCACCGAGGCGTCGAGGACGACCTCGGTCACCGGGCCTCACGCTCCGCCCGCACCAGCGCGGTCGCGTCCCCCACCACCCCGCGCTCGCGGAACAGCGTGTCGAGGCGCCGCAGGGCACGCCCGACCCGGGCCCGCCGGCCGGGGCCGGCGGCCACGGCCAGATCACGCCGGGCGAGCTCGGCCAGATACCCGGAGCGCGACTGGCCGCGGGAGCGGACCACCTGATCGATCCTCTCCAGCAGACGATCGTCGATCGATACGAGCACCTTGGCCACGGCCCTAGTATATCTGGATATCTTGCCAACGAAGAGATCTGCCCAGGCTCGAGACCCTCGTGCTCCGTCCGTCTCCATGGACGAGGGAGGGAGCCGTCCGCGTCAGCGCCTCACGAGCGGCGGCTACACCGCCATCCCCGCCCGTCATGATTGACGGCGGTGTCCCCATCCCCGGCGTCCCCGCCCCTGGCTCCCCCCGACCGCATCCTCGGTGATGGAGTCGTGAGCCTCCGCGCGCCCTCGTTTCGGGACGCGCGCGCCATCCTGGGCTACGCCCAGGCCGAGGGTGGGCTCGACGGCACCTGGCTGCCGTCGCTGGCTCCGGGAGCGCCCAAGACCCGCTGCCAGTGGCTGATCCAGGACTGGCTGAACGGCTG
>DASRBU010000010.1:0-2737 GCA_035653475.1 Candidatus Dormiibacterota bacterium
GATCGCCGTAGAGGTGGTGGGCGAGCAGGTGGGCGGTTGCGAACCGGGTGCGGGCGGGCAGCCCCCCGGGGTCGAGCAGGGCCAGCCCGTGGCCGAGGTAGATGCCCTCCGGCCGCCCCGGGCCCAGAGAGCGGGTGACGACCACCAGCCCCAGGGCCTGGCAGGCCGCCTCCAGGTCGGGCACGGCGGCGTCGGGGCGGATGCCCGCCCTCAGCCGGGCCCGCTCCGCGTCGGCCTCGATGGGATCGAGCCAGGTGGACACTCCCCCGCCCTCGATCGGTTGGCGCGATGGACTAGACGTCCTACCACTGGCCATATCCTAAGCACGGCGCACCGATCTGGAAACGAGGACCTCGACCGCCGAGCCCGGTCCCGATCGGAACTCACCCCTCGACGACCCGAGGCACCACCTTGACAGGGCTCCCGGTCGTCGCGAAAATGGTCCTACCAATGATCCAATATCCCGCCTCACCGCCATGCCCGACGCGCTGAGCGTCCGTCAGGTCAGGAAGGCGAAGGTCTACCACGAGATCGTCGCCCAGCTGAAGGAGCTGATCGCCCAGGGGCGGATCAAGCCCGGCGACCGGCTGCCTCCCGAGCGCGAGCTGGCCGAGCTCTTCCGGGCCAGCCGGAACTCGGTCCGGGACGCGCTGCGGGTGCTGGAGCAGATGGGGCTGATCGAGAGCCGCCAGGGGGACGGTACCTACGTGCGCAGCGTGAGCCCGGAGGAGCTGACCGAGCCCCTGGCCCTGCTCCTGCTCCAGAGCCGCAACCAGATGCACGAGCTGTGGGAGGTGCGCCGGCTCCTGGAGCCGGCGGTGGCCGAGTTCGCGGCTGCCCGCGCCACCGAGGAGGAGCTGGCCGAGATGGCCTCTATCCTCGAGGCCCAGCGGCGCAAGGTGGAGGCCGGGTTCCTGGCCCTGGAGGAGGACACCGCTTTCCACGAGCTGATCGCCCAGGCCGCCCGCAACACCGTGATCCTGCGGGTCATGGACACCCTGGTCGACCTGCTCCGGCAGTCGCGCGAGC
Organism: Candidatus Dormiibacterota bacterium; assembly: GCA_035653475.1. Lineage (GTDB taxonomy): Bacteria > Chloroflexota > Dormibacteria > Dormibacterales > Dormibacteraceae > CADDZO01. The sequence continues at coordinate 1,030 of DASRBU010000010.1, forward strand.
GCTCGCTCCAGCGGGGCGACCGGCCGGCGCTCTCCCTGCGCGGTCACCTGCGCATCCTGGAGGCGCTGCGCCGCCGCGACCCCCCGGGGGCCCGGGCGGAGATGCTCCAGCACCTGCGCGAGATGGAGGAGCAGGCCCTCCCGGAGGACGAGCTGTGAGTGGGGGAGGGGCGGCGAGGCCGATGGCCCGCAGGGCGCCGACCCCGGTCGGGACCGGGGGGAGAGGGGTGTCGCGCGGAGCGCGGGCGGGGTGGTCGCGAGCGAGGGTGCGATGACGACGACGAGCGAAGGGAGGATGTGATGGCCGCCGGTTCCGTCGACATCACCTACCGAGGCGTCTTCCAGAAGAACCTCGCCGGCGTGATCACCAAGGAGCTGGTGAGGGCGGCCCGGCGCGAGGGCAAGATCGGCGGCACGGTGCAGCGCTACGGCGACTCCCCGGAGCGCAACGGGATCCCGGCCAAGCAGTTCGCGGTCATCGCCGAGGACGAGGACGCGCTGCGGGTCGAGATGACCAAGTACGAGCCCGACAACGTGGTGGCGGTGTGCGTCATGGACGACACCCTGACCAAGGGGGTGGAGTCCTGGGCCTGGTACGGCGTCCAGCCGATCAACGTCAACCTGGCCCCGGGCGGCACCCTGCTGGTGGTCTCCCGCCGCACCCCGGAGGAGCTGCTGCGCTGGATCCCCCGCCGCGAGTTCGACTGGAACCTCGCCATCCTGCCCGGCCAGCCCTCCTTCGGCGGGCTCTGGGTCTACCACGACGACGGCACCGACTACCGCACCATGGGGGCGGTCTCCCGGGTGACGGGCGGGCTGGTCGGCCTCCAGAGCCTGGTCGCCCAGGCCGAGTCGGGCCCCGACGCGGCCCGGCGGGTCGGCTTCCTGCATGAGGGCTACGAGTCGGTGCAGATCCACCCGGTGCCGGCCGGGGTGGGTGCCGAGGACACCTACCGGCCCATCGACAAGCCGGGCTGGACGGAGATGCGCGAGGGGCTGGTGGTCCCGGCCGTGGAGGTGGGCCGCAACAACGAACTGTTCAAGAAGTACACCACCCGCACCGCCCGGCCGCTGGTCAAGTTCGACGCCTGCGTCAAATGCCAGGTCTGCTACGCGGTCTGCCCGGACGAGTGCTTCGTGCCCACTCCCGAGGGCCACTACGACGTCAACTACGAGCACTGCTGCGGCTGCGGCATCTGCGCCCAGACCTGCCCCGTCCCCGGCTGCATCGAGATGGTGGACGAGCTGGTCTTCGACTCCAACCAGACCGTGTACGAGCTCTACGAGCGCGATCCCGAGGGCTACGAGCGGATGCGCCAGGAGAAGCTGGCCCGCGCCGGCGGCCCCATCCCCCACTTCGGGGTGCTGTGAGCCGGCGGGGGACGAGGAGGAGGGTATGACGACGACCCAGGGCACGGTGGCCGGCCCGGTGGAGGCCGGGGAGCGAGAGGAGATCATCACCGGCTGCGAGGCGGTGGCCCAGGCCCTGCGCCTGCTGGACGTGGACGTCCTCGCCGGCTACCCCATCCGGCCCTACGACAGCGTCATGTCGGCGGTCAGCAAGATGATCGCCAACGGCCAGATGGACGCCGAGTTCATCGTGGCCGAGTCCGAGCACTCCCAGTTCGAGATCGGCAAGCACGCCTCGCTGGTGGGCGCGCGCTCCTTCATCGGCTCCTCGGGCGTGGGCTGGATGTACGGGATGGAGG
>DASRBU010000011.1:0-10086 GCA_035653475.1 Candidatus Dormiibacterota bacterium
CTCGGGCGGTTCCGGCAGCTCGGGCGGTTCCGGCAGCTCGGGCGGTTCCGGCAGCTCGGGCGGTTCCGGCAGCTCGGGCGGCTCCGGCGGCTCGGGCGGCTCGACGCCCGGGCTGCCCGCGACCGGCGTCCTCGCCCAGGCCCCGGTCCATGCCCTGACCGCAGGGCTGGCGGGCGCCCTGATGGCGCTGGCGGCGGTGACCCTGCTGGCCGGCGGCCTCCGCCGGCGGCTCCTCGGCTAGCCGGCGAACGATCGAGGGCCGCGGGCCCCGAACCCGCGGCCCTCCTCCTGGATGCGAACGGAGTGAGGAAGTCATGGCCGAGCGTCGCTCCAGACCTGGCCGGCACCTTCGTCTCGCCGGCCGCTGGATCGCCCTGTTCGTGCTCCTGGCACTCGTCGCCGGGGCAGCTCTGATCCTTCTCCCCCGGGCCCCCTTCACCCACCGCGGACCGACGGGCGGCCCGCCGCCGGTGGCGGCCCCCATGGCCGTTCCCGAGCGGCTGCAGATACCGGCCATCGGCCTCGACGCCCGGGTGGAGAGCGTCGGGATCACCACGCAGGGAACCATGGGGGTTCCCACCGACCCGGGAGACGTCGGCTGGTACGCGCCTGGCGTGCGTCCCGGCGAGTCGGGCGACGCGGTGATGGACGGGTTCACGGAATGGACCTCCGGTCCGGCCGCCTTCGCCGGTCTCTCCCGTCTCCGGGTGGGAGACGAGGTGGACGTCCACCTCTCCGACGGGCGCCGGCTCACCTTCCGTGTCTACCGCCTGGCGCGCTTCCCCTTCAATCAGTCCCTGCCCGGGCTGTTCGAGCGCGGCGGCGCGCCGCGCCTCTCGCTGGTGACGTCGAGCAGCCGCTGGAACGGGACGGGCTACGAGGATCGGGTCGAGGTCGACGCCCGGCTGGCCTCCGTCACCGGGGCCTCGCCCCTCCCCTCGACCACGGGATCGAGGCCTGCGCCCGCTCCCCAGCCAGCGCCGTCGGGCGGTCGGTGACGGCGGCGGTCGCGATAGAGTTGAGGCATTCTGGACCACCTCGGTGAGCTCGATGCCAGCTCCGCCCCGGCGGACGGTGAGGGCTCGGAGCCCGACGTCTGGCTCAGCCTGGGGGAGGCCAGCCGCCTGCTCGGTATCAGCCAGGGGACGCTGCGGCGATGGGCGGACCGGGGCCAGGTGGCCAGCTTCACCACGCCCGGCGGCCATCGGCGCTTTCCGCGCGCTGCCATCCTGGCCCTGCTGCCCTCGGGCCGTGCCCGCCGGCCCCAGCTGACCGAGCTCGGCGCCTCCAGCGAGCGGATGACGGTGGCCCTGCGCCGGCAGTTGCGGGCGCCGACGCGGGGACCGGGCTCGTTCCTGGCCGATCTGCCCGAGAGCCAGCGGCAGCTCTTCCGGGAGCGGGGACGACGGATGGTGGAGTGCCTGCTGGCCCATCTCGACGCCGACGCGCCCGGGCCGGCCATGGCCAACCTGCACGAGGCCGCCGGTCAGGCGGCCGAATACGGGGCCGAGTGCGCGCGCCTGGGCGCCTCGCTCAGCGAGGCGGTGGAGACGTTCCTGCGCTTTCGTTCTCCCTTCATCGCCGAGCTGGCCGGCGCGGCTCGACGGCGTGGGCTCGACACCCGGGAGGCGACCGGCTTGCTGGTGGACGCGGAGGGCGCCTTCGACAAGCTGCTGCTGGCCTTCATCGAGGGTTGGCAGCAGGACGCTGGCTAGTGGGGCCGCTGGGCCGCGATCCGAGCCGACCGTGAGCCACCTCGCCGTGCTCAGCACGCGGCCGGAGGGCGAGCGGGATCCGCTGGTGGCCCGCCTGCGGCGGATGGGCTACCGCGTGCACGCGGTGCCGACGCTGGTCCTGGAGCCTCTGGACTTCCCGCCGCCGGACCTGGCCGCCTTCGACTGGGTGGTGGTCACCAGCGCCATGGGTGCCCGGGTCCTCCTGGAGCGGGTGCCGCCGCGTCCGGGCCCGCGATGGGCGGCGGTGGGGCCCCGAACCGCCGCCGAGCTCTCGCGACGGGGCGTGGTACCGCTGGCGGTGCCCGAGCAGCGAAGGGGGGCGGCGATCGCGGAGGAGATGGCACGGGTCCCTGGCCGCCTTCGCGGCGCGCGCGTCCTCCTGGCCCGGGCCGACGCGGCGGCGCCGGACCTGCCCACGGCGCTCCGGAGGGCGGGGGCGGTGGTCGAGGAGCTGGCCGTCTACCACACGCTGGAGGGACCCCCGGCTTCGCGGCCGGGGTTGCGGGTGGCGCTGGCCGACCCCGAGCTGGCCGCGGTCGTCTTCGCCTCGGGCTCGGCCGCGCGTGGCCTCCTCCGGCTCGCGCCCGAGGCCAGACGCCTGCCGGCCGTGACCATCGGTCCCTCGACCACGGCAGCGGCCCGGGCCGAGGGGTTCGCGGTCCTCGCCGAGGCGCCCCGGGCCGACGTGGAGGGGCTGGTCGAGGCGGTGCGCGCCGCCCTGGGGCCGCCGATCCGGAGCGAAGGCGGCAAGGTTTGATACGTCTTTGCTAGTTTTGAGCAGAATTGTCGAGCGCGAGCGAGCTGCCGTGGGCGCTCGTCGCCCGGGCAGGGGAGATCGAGGTCGAGGAGCGGTCGCGGCTGGCCGCCCAGGTGGAGCAGATGACCGCCTTCCATCACCGGTGGCTCGTCCTCTCCACCTGCCATCGGGTCGAGCTGTACGGGTTCGGGCCCCGGCCCGACCGTCCCGAGATGCGGCTGCTCGAAGGCGAGGACGCGGTTCGGCATCTGTTCCGGGTGGCGGCGGGGCTGGAGAGCGCGGTCCCGGGCGAGGACGAGGTGCTCGGCCAGGTTCGCCGGGCCACGAGCGAGGGCCGGGCGAGGAGGATCGACGAGCGTCTGGCACGCCTCTTCGAGTCGGCGGTGGCCACCGGCCGGGCGGCGCGTGCCCGCGGGCTGCGTCCCCAGCTCGGCCTGGCCCAGCGTGCCGTCGCCTGGCTGGAGGGGCGTGCCCGTCGGAGCGGGGGCCGGCTGCTGGTGGCCGGCACCGGGGTCATGGGCTCGGCGCTGGCCCGTGCCGCGCTCGCGGGCGGATGGCGGGTGACGGTGGCGGGACATGGTCCCGGTCGTGCCGAGCTGAGCCTGGCCGATGCGGCCCGGCTCGCGCCCGAGGTGGACGGGATCGCGATCGGCCTGCGGGGGGAGTGGAGCGAGCTGGCGGCGCTGGCCGACCCCCGGTGCCTGCCGCCGGTCGCCGATCTGTCCGCGCCGTCGGCGGTTCCCCGGGCGGTGCGCGAGGCCCTGGGTGAGGACTTCCTCGGCATCGACGGGCTGTGGGAGATGGGGGCCCGGGGTGGGTCCGCCGACCCCGACCTGGCCAGCTGGATCGCCGCTGCCGAGGCGGCGGTCGAGGAGGGGGTGGGCGAGTACCTGGGCTGGCTGCGGGGGCGGCGTTCGGTGGACACCCTGGTCGCGCTCAAGGCGCGAGGGGAGGAGCGGCGTCGGAGCCGCGTCGAGCGCCTGTTCCGCAGGCTGCCGCACCTCGGCCCGCGGGAGCGGGAGCTGGTCGAGGTCATGACCCGGCAGCTGGTCACCGACCTGCTGCACGAGCCGGTGTGCGCGTTGCGCTCGGATCCCGACGGCAGCCAGCGGGAGGCGGCCCGACGGCTGTTCGGCCTGTGAGGGCGTCGGGGTGGAGCTGAGGCTCGGCAGCCGAGGTTCCAGGCTGGCCCTGCGCCAGAGCGAGCGGGTGGCGCTGCGGCTGCGGGCCCTGGGCCACCGGGTCGAGGTGGTCACCATCTCGACCGAGGGCGACCGCCACTCCAGGCCCTCGATCACGGTCCCCGATGGCGAGGCCCCCGAGGAGGGCATGTTCGTGAGCGCGCTGGAGCGGGCCTTGCTCGAGGGCGGGGTCGACCTGGCCGTGCACAGCGCCAAGGACGTGCCCCTGCGCCCTCGCCCGGACCTGGTCCTGGCGGCCATCCCCGAGCGCGCCGACCCCCGCGACGCGCTGGTGACGGCGGAGGGCGGGGCCTGCCTTCGGACCCTGGCCCCGGAGGCCAGCTTCGGCACCGACAGCCCGCGCCGGGTGGGGTTCGTCCGCAGCTGGAGGCCGGACCTGCGGCATCGCCCCCTGCGGGGCAACGTGGACAGCCGCCTGCGGCGGTTGTCGGCGGGGGAGGTGGACGCGCTGGTGGTGGCGGCGGCAGGCCTCGACCGCCTGGGGCTGGGGGGCCGCATCGACCAGCGCCTCGATCCCGGGGTGGTGCCGCCGGCCCCCGCCCAGGGGGCGCTGGCCGTCCAGTGCCGGGCCGACGATCGGCGGGTGCTGGAGGCGGTGGCCGCTCTCGACGACCCCGCCCTGCGCCTGGCCGTCACCACCGAACGCCTCGTGCTCGAGGCGACCGGTGGGACCTGTCACGCCCCGGTGGGGGCGCTGGCCGGCGTCGGCCAGGGCCGCCTGTGGCTGGTGGCGGGCGCGGCCACCGCCGACGGCGGCCAGCGGCACGTGGTCCGGCTGGAGGCGGGGCCGCGAGAGGCGGAGGCGCGCCGACTGGCGGCGCAGGCCGGTAAGGAGCTGATGGAGAAGGTGGTGAGCCACGTTGCTTGAGACGATCGAGAAGGTCGAGCTGAGGCGCCGGCCACGGCGCCTGCGGGCCACGGCCGCGACGCGCCGGCTGGTGCGCGAAACCGTCCTGCGGCCGGGCCGGCTGGTGGCGCCGCTGTTCGTGGTCCCCGGCCGCGAGCGGCGCGAGCCGATCCCCTCCATGCCCGGCCACCAGCGGGTGAGCCCCGACCTCGCCCTCGAGCTGGCCCGGCGGCTGGCCGGGCTCGGGGTGGGCGGGGTGCTGCTGTTCGGGGTGCCCGACGCCAAGGACGAGACCGGGTCCGGGGCCACCGATCCGGCCGGGCCGGTGCCGGAGACCCTGCGCCGGCTGCGGGACGCCGACCTGCCCCTGGTGCGCATGGCGGACGTGTGCCTGTGCGAGTACACCAGCCATGGACACTGCGGCGTCCTGGCCGGGCGGGAGGTGGACAACGACCGGACCCTCCCCCTCCTGGCCGAGGCGGCGGTGGCCTACGCGGAGGCGGGGGCGACGGTGGTGGCCCCGAGCGCGATGATGGACGGGCAGGTGGAGGCCCTCCGGCGGGCGCTGGACGCCTCCGGGCACGCCCAGACCGCCATCCTGGCCTACGCCTCGAAGCACGCCTCCTTCCTCTACGGCCCCTTCCGGGAGGCGGCCGGCTCCGCGCCCGCCTTCGGCGACCGTCGTTCCTACCAGATGGATCCGGCCAACGGCCGCGAGGCGCTGCGGGAGATGGCCCTGGACGCCGAGGAGGGCGCCGACATCCTGATGGTGAAGCCGGCCCTGACCTCGCTCGACCTGCTGGCCGAGGCGCGGCGGCGCTTCGACCTCCCCCTCGCCGCCTACCAGGTCAGCGGGGAGTTCGCCATGGTCGAGGCCGCCGCTCGGCAGGGGTGGATCGACCGGCGAGGGGCGGCCCTCGAGACCCTGACCGCGATCGTCCGGGCGGGGGCCGACGTGGTCGTGACCTACTTCGCCGCCGAGGTGGCCGGATGGCTGGCCGAGGAGGGGGCGTGAGCCGGCCCGCGCCGGCCGCGCGCCGCTACGTCCAGGCGCTGGCGCTGGGCCTCGACCCGGAGTGGCGCCGGGCGCCCGACTACTGCCGCGCCGAGGACGCGGCCGCCTTCGCTCGGGCCGTGGAGGGGGCGCCGGACGTGGTCACCTTCACCTACTCGATGGTCGGGCTGCAAGCCGGCACCGACCTCTTGCTCTGGCGCCTGGCCGGGTCCCTCGACCGGCTGGAGGAGGCGGCGGCCGCCGCCCTGGGGGCGGGCCTGGGGCGCTGGATGCAGGTCCGGGAGAGCCTGCTCGGCATCGTCCAGGGCTCCCAGTACGTGAAGAAGCCCACCCCCCAGGAGCAGTCGATGTTCGCCGGGGAGCGCTCCCGCTACCTCGTCGTCTACCCCTTCACCAAGAGCGCCGAGTGGTACCTGCTGGGTCGGGAGACGCGGCAGGGGATCATGAACGAGCACATGCGGGTGGGGCATGACTATCCCCAGGTGCGCCAGCTGCTGGCCAACTCCTTCGGGGTGGACGACCAGGACTTCCTGGTTGCCTACGAGACCGACGACCTGGAGGCCTTCAGCAACCTGGTGCGCGAGCTGCGCGCCACCGAGAGCCGCCGCTGGACGGTCAGCGACCGGCCCATCCTGGTCGGGGTGCACCGCCCGCTGGAGGAGGCGCTGCGACTCCTGGGGGCTCCGCTCCCGTGATCGAGGCCGCCCGCGACCTCTTCCCCGGCGGGGTCAACAGCCCGGTGCGGGCGTACCGGGCCGTGGGCCAGGAGCCGCCCACCCTGGTGCGGGGCCGGGGCGGTCACGTCTGGGACGACCAGGGGCGGGAGTACGTCGACTGGGTCGGCGCCTTCGGGCCGTTGGTGGCCGGACACGCCCACCCGGAGGTGGTGGCGGCGGTCGAGCGGGCCCTGGCCGCCGGGGGGCCGTTCGGGGTCACCACCGAGGCCGAGGTCAGGCTCGCCCGGCTGGTGCGCGAGCGCATGCCCTCGATCGAGCGTCTTCGCTTCTGCACCTCGGGCACCGAGGCGGCCATGAGCGCGGTCCGGGTGGCCCGGGCCGCCACCGGGCGCAGATCGCTGGTCAAGTTCGAGGGCGCCTACCACGGTCACGCCGACGCCCTGATGGGGGGCCCCGACCTGCTGGTCGTGCCCTACAACGACCTGGAGGCGGTGGCGGCGCTGCCCCTGGGCGAGGTGGCGGCGGTGATCGTGGAGCCGGTGGCCGGGAACATGGGGGTGGTCCCCCCCGCCCCCGACTTCCTCCCCGGGTTGCGGCGGCTCTGCGACCGGCACGGCTGCCTGCTCGTCTTCGACGAGGTGATCACCGGCTTCCGGGTGGCGCCGGGCGGCGCCCAGGAGCGGTACGGCGTCCGCCCCGACCTGACCGTGCTGGGCAAGATCGTGGGCGGCGGCCTGCCCGTGGGCGCCTACGGCGGCCGGGCGGAGCTGATGGACCTGGTCGCGCCCGCCGGTCCCGTCTACCAGGCGGGCACCCTGGCCGGCCACCCGGCGGTGATGGCCGCGGGCGAGGCCACCCTGCGGCTCCTCGACCAGGCCGCCTATCGGCGGCTCGAGCAGCTGGGCTCGGCGCTGGAGGAGGGTCTGAGCGGGGTGGGCCGGGTGGCCCGGGTGGGCTCCATGCTCACCGTCTTCCTGGAGGACGAGGCCGCCTTCGCCGCCTTCCACCGCCGGCTGCGGGAGCGCGGCGTGCTCATCCCGCCCTCGCAGTGGGAGGCCTGGTTCGTCTCCCTGGCCCACACCGAGGAGGACGTGCAGCGGACCCTGGAGGCGGCCGGGTGAACCCGCGGCATCCGGAGGAGGCGGCCGCCGAGGGGTCCCATGGCCGCCTGCTGCGGGCGTTGCGGCGCCTTCCCGTCGACGCCACCCCGGTCTGGTTGATGCGGCAGGCGGGCCGCTCCCTGCCCGAGTACCGTCGGCTGCGCGAGCGCTACTCGCTGACCGAGATCGTGGCCCAGCCCGAGCTGTGCGCCGAGGTCACCCTCCAGCCGGTGCGCCGCCTGGGCGTGGACGGAGCGGTGATGTTCGCCGACATCATGCTGCCGGTGCGGGGCATGGGGGTGGAGGTGGAGCTGGTGGAGGAAGTGGGGCCGGTGATCGCGCGGCCGATCCGGAGCCGGGAGGCGGTGGAGGCGCTGGGCGAGCCGGAGGGAGAGGAGTCGGCCCCGCAGGTGATCGAGGCCGTCCGGTACGTGGTCGGGGCCTCGCCGGTGCCGGTGATCGGCTTCTGCGGGGCACCGTTCACCCTGGCCAGCTACCTGGTGGAGGGCCGCCCCAGCCGGGACCACGCCCTGGTCAAGGCCTTCATGTACCGGGAGCCGGAGGCGTTCGACCGCCTGCTGGGCAAGCTGGCGACGGTGATGGGCCGCTACCTGGCCGCCCAGGTCACGGCCGGGGTCGGGGCCGTCCAGCTCTTCGACAGCTGGGTGGGGGCGCTCTCGGTCGAGGACTACGAGGAGCGGGTCGCCCCCCACACGCGGGCCCTGCTCGCCGCCCTGGCCCCGCTGGGGGTGCCCCGCATCCACTTCGGCACCGGGACCGCCGGGCTCCTGGAGGCGATCGCGGCCACCGGCCCGGACGTGGTCGGGCTCGACTGGCGGGTCCCGCTCGACGTCGGCTGGCGTCGCGTCGGCCTCGACCGCGGCGTGCAGGGCAACCTCGACCCGGCCGTCCTGCTGGGGCCGGTGGCCCTGGTCCGGCGTCGGGTCGGAGAGGTGCTGCGCCGGGCCGGGGGGCGCCCGGGCCACGTCTTCAACCTGGGGCACGGGGTGCTCCCCGAGACCCCGCTGGAGAACCTGCAGGCGCTGGTCGAGGCCGTCCACGAGGGGGTCGAGGTCCATGCCTGAGGCCCGGGTCGGGGTGCTGTGCATGGCCTACGGCAGCCCCCGGGACGAGGGGGAGATCGAGGCCTACTACACCCACATCCGCGGCGGTCGCCGGCCCCCGCCGTCAGCGCTGGCGGACCTGGTCCGACGCTATCGGGCCATCGGCGGCTCCCCGCTGGAGGCCATCACCCGGCGTCAGGCCCGGGCCCTGGGCGAGCGCCTGGGGCTGCTCACCTTCGTGGGCATGAAGCACGCCCCGCCCTGGATCGCCGAGGCGGCGGCCGAGGCGCGGGCGGCCGGCGTCCGCCGGCTGATCGGCCTCCCCCTCGCGCCCCACGACGCGGGCATGAGCCTGGGCGGGTACGAGCACGCCCTGCGCGAGGCCTGGCCGGCCGAGGCCGGCGAGGTGGAGGTGGTGCGCGGGTTCCACGACCACCCCGCCTTCGTCGCCGCCGTGCGCGCCGTCCTGCGCGAGGCGCTGGCCGGCTACCGGCCGGAGCGCCTGTTCTTCACCGCCCACAGCCTGCCGGCCCGGATCGTGGCCGAGGGCGACCCCTACGACCGGCGGCTGCTGGAGTCCTGCCGGCTGGTGGCGGAGGGCCTTTGCCTGCCGCCCTGGGAGGTGGCCTGGCAGTCGGCCTCGGCGACCGGCGAGCCCTGGCTGGGCCCGGACCTGCTGGAGGCGGTGGAGCGGTCGGGGGCCACCCGGGTGCTGGTCTGCCCGATCGGGTTCGTGGCCGACCACCTGGAGATCCTCTACGACCTGGACGTGGAGGCCCGGGACTTCGCCCGCCGGCGCGGGATCGAGCTACGACGCACCCCCTCCCTCAACGACCGCCCCGAGTTCATCGAGGCCCTGGCGGCCGTGGTCCGCGACCGCCTGAGGAACGCCGGCTAGACCGGCGCGGGGACCCCGCCATCGCCGTCCCCGCCGGGCGCGCGGGCCGCGAGCGCGGCCGGATGGCGGTGCCGAGCCGGGCGACGCCCGGGAACCGTCCGTGCCCCTCCCACCTCGGTGGACCCGTCCCGCCCGGCCGGGCTCACCGCTCCCGCCCGCTCGGTCGGCCGTAGCCATGGCGGCCGACCAGGGGGACGAAGTGGGCGTAGGCGATCGAACGCAGCCGTCGCAGCCGCCCCTCCACGCTGACGAACAGGGTCACCTCCTCCTCGCCGCCGGGACCGACCGGCTGGACCAGGCGACCGTGGGGGGCGAGCTGCTCCGCCAGCGGCGGGGGCACCCGGGGGAAGGCGGCCGAGACCAGGACGGCGTCGAAGGGCGCCCGCTCGGGCAGGCCCAGGCTGCCGTCGCCGGTGACGACCTCGGCGTTGGCGATCCCTGCCGCGGCCAGGTTGGCCCGGGCCGCCTCGGCCAGGTCCGGCCACCATTCGACGCTCCAGACCCGACGCGCCAGCCGCGCCAGCAGCGCCGTCTGGTACCCGTGGCCGGTGCCCACCTCGAGGACGTTCTCCCCGCCCGCCAGGGCCAAGGCCTCGATCATGGCGGCCACCAGCGAGGGCTGGGTGGTGACCTGCCCGTGCCCGATCGGGATGGGGACGTCCAGCTCGGCCGACCCGACCCGGTCGGGAGGCACGAACCCGGCCCGGGGCAGGGCGCGCATCGCCGCCAGCAGCCGCCGGTCGCGGACGCCGGCGGCGGCCGCGATCTCGGCCAGGGAGGGAGGAGGGGG
>DASRBU010000012.1:0-11731 GCA_035653475.1 Candidatus Dormiibacterota bacterium
CGGTCTCGGCCCCATCGAGGAGCTGACGCCTCAGGAGCTGCAGGTGGCCCTGCTCACGGCCTCGGGGGCCACCACCCGGGAGGTGGCCGAGCGACTCTTCCTGAGCCCTCGCACGGTCGAGGTCCACCTGACGCGCATCTATCGGAAGCTCGAGATCCGCTCCCGCACCGAGCTGGCGGCCCGCTTCGCCGCCGGGCCCTCGAGGTAGGTGGACCTTCCTCGGAAGGGATGAGCGACCCTCGACCGAGCCGCCCCCGTACACTGCGGGCCGTGCGGGTGGGCGTCGCCCTGCAGGAGTACGACCTGGAGAGCGGCCGACCGGCCGGTCTGGCGGAGCTGGCCGGCCAGGCGCAGCGGGCCGAGGAGCTCGGCTTCGACTCGGTCTGGGTCATGGACCACTTCTGGATCGAGGGCAGCGGCCGCCGGCGCGGGGCGGTGGAGCCGCTGGTGGCCCTCGCCCACCTGGCGGCCCGAACCCGGCGCGTCCGGCTCGGGGTGCTGGTGCTCTGCAACCCCTTCCGCCACCCGGGCCAGCTGGCCCGGGAAGCCGCGGCCCTGGCCGAGGCGGCTGAAGGGCGACTGATCCTCGGCCTCGGCGCCGGCTGGCACCGACCGGAGTTCGAGGCCTTCGGCCTCCCCTTCGACCATCTCGTGTCCCGGCTGGAGGAGACGCTGGAGGTGCTGCCGCCGCTGTTGCGCGGCGAACGGGTGAGCTTCGAGGGACGCTACCTCCGCCTGCAGGAGGCCGAGATCGTGACCACCGCTCCGGCGCCACCGGTGTGGGTGGCGGCGTCGGGGCCTCGGATGCTCCGCCTCGCTGCCCGCCGGGCCGCGGGCTGGAACGCCGCCTGGGGAGGGCCGGACGCGCGCTGGTACCGAGGGCTGCTGACGGCGCTCCGCCGCGCGGAGGCCGCCGAGGGCCGCGTCGAGCCGCTCACGACGAGCGCCGGCCTGCTCGCGCTGCCGGTCGAGGGCGCCGCCCTCGACCGGGTCCTGGCCGGGGTCACGAGGCTGACCGGGGAGAGCGAGGCTTCGCTTCGGGATCGGGTCGCGGTCGGCGGCCCCGAACGCCTGGCCGGGGCCATCCGCGGCTACGCCGAGGCGGGCGCGGAGCACGTGCTGCTCTCGCTCTCGGTGGCGCCCTTCTCCGGGCTCGACCCGACCTACCTGGACCGGGCGGCGGGGGCCGTGGCCCTGCTCCGGGAGGCGGAGCGCTTCCGATCCCCTGGAAACCCCTCTCCCCGCTGAACGGAAGCGGCCGGGCGGCTGAGGCCGCCCGGCCGCCCTCGGGGGATCTCTCGGCTCCCGGGGTGGTCGCGCCTCAGGTCGTCTGCGGACGGGTGGACATCGCCCGCGCCGATGCGCGGCTGGCCAGCGCGGCCAGCACACCGGCCACCAGCACCACGGCTCCGACGACCAGCGTCAGCGGCTCGGGGAGGGCGAACCCGAGCCCGCGGTCGAGCGAGTAGGCGCCGGGGCCGGCGAGGGCCACGGCCACCACCGCCGCCAGGATGGTCAGCGGGAACTCGAGCCCGCCCTGGTGGTTCCAGAACCCCTTGGCCAGGTGGACGGTGAAGATCGCCACCAGCATCGAGCCGGCGATGGCGTAGGCAGCCAGGGGCGTCAACAGGCCCAGCGCCAAGGCCAGGCCGCCCAGGAACTCGGCCAGCCCCGCCACCACGGCCCAGGCCGGCGCCGGCCGCAGGCCGAGCTGCCCGAGCGTGCCAGCGAAGCCCTTCAGCCCGGGACCGCTGAACCAGCCGAACAGCTTCTGTGCACCATGGGCGGCCAGGGTGAGGCCAACGACCACCCGAAGGATCAGCAGCCCAACTCCGAGCATGCGCCGTCACCTCCTCGATCGATGGTGTTCCGGCCATCCCTTACCCGCGCACCCCCGCCGCTCAAACCCGACCGCTCCGCCTCGCCGACCGCGGGCGCCGGCGAGGGCCGCGCCGGGTTGGGGACGATGCAGTGCCAGGTCTCGTCCAGCAGCGCGACGTGCTCCAGGAGATCCTGGAGCTGGGCCGACAGCTCGGCGTGCAATCGTTCGTCGGGCTCGAAGGCGTACTTCTCGAGCGCGATCTCCCAGGCCGCCTTCAGCGTCATGTTCACCCCCCGGACTCCATCGTCACCTCGGCGGGCGGTCGCTCCCGCCCGGCCGGAGGCCGTTGCCTCCGTCGCTCATCGCCTGCACCGGTTGCCATACCCGGCGACGGCCCCGACCAAACCGGTGATCGCAACCGACGGGTTCCTCGCCGGCCCGCCGGCTCCAGTACCCTCGTGGGCGGTGAGCGCCGGGACCGGCGTCCCGGGGCCGGCCACTCGCGGTCGCGCCCCCGCGGATGCGCGAGCCTGGCCCCGGGCTGTGATAAGATCCCAGGAGCTTACCCCCTACGATGGTAGTGATTGAACGCGCGTTCGCGGGCGCATCGCGGCCCGAGGCCACGGATGGTGAGGTGGGAGCCCATGTCTGACTCGGTCGAGCAGATCGCCCTGCGCCTGGCCCAGCTCGGGTTCTCACAGTACGAGGCCCGCACCTACGTAGGTCTGCTGGTCACGCAGGACGCCACGGGGTACGCCATCTCCAACCAGACCGGGGTGCCGCAGCCGAAGGTGTACGAGACCCTGCGCCGGTTGGTGGAGCGGGGGGCGGTGGTCCAGACCGGCCAGCGTCCCGCCCGCTACGTGGCCGTTCCTCCGGGCCAGCTGCTGGCGGCTCTGGAGGCGAACTTCCGGTCCCGCCTGGAGTCCGCGCGGCGCGGGCTGGAGTCGCTGCCGCGCGGGGACGGCCGGCAACCGCTGGCGGTCTCCCACCTGGACCGCTTTGAGGCGGTGGTCGAGCGGGCTCGGGAGGCCATCGGCCGGGCGCAGAGCCGGGTCTACCTGCACGGCCGCAGCGGCGAGCTGTCCCCCCTGGCGGAGGCGGTCGGCATCGCTGTCGAGCGGGGCGTGCGGTTCGTGATCGTGCACTTCGGCCCCCTTCCCTTCCCCCGTCCGCGGGGCCAGGTGGTGCGGCATGCCAGCACCGAGGGCACGCTCTACTCCTCCCGCCAGGTGCGGCACCTGGCCGCGGTCGCCGACTCCCGGTGGTCGCTGTGGGCGCTGGCCCGCGACGGCGAGCGCTGGGAGGGGCTGTACAGCGACTCCTCGCTCCTGGCCAGCCTGGTCAAGACCTACATCCGTCACGACCTCTTCGTGCAGCGGATCTACGCCGACCTGCCCGACGCGCTCGAGGCCCGCTACGGGCCGGGGCTGCTGAGGCTGGCCGACTTCTCCGCCGACGCCGAGGAAGCGGACGAACGGGCCGAAGGTGCGGGCTGATCGGGCCGGGCGGGCGGCGACCGGACGGGGCCGCCACAGGGCGCGGGTGTCGTCGGCGTCCTCGGGCCCGCACCGGTGCCATCGAGGCCCGGGGACGCCGGTCCCCGACGGCCATCGTTGAGGGAGGCGATGCGCAAGGTCGACCTGCACTGCTATCCCGGCACGCGGCCCTGGATCGAGTCCCAGGGACCGTTCGTGGAGGCGCTCGCCGCCTACTGGAACCACGAGTGGGCGCCCAAGGAGGAGGACGAGGTGGTCCGGGAGTTCCGGGCCGCGGGGGTGGAGGTGGTCCTGGTGGCCTTCGACATCGAGACCGTGACCGGGGCTCCTCCCTGCACCAACGACTACGTGGCCGACCTGCGCGACCGGTACCCGGACTGCATCCTCCAGGCCTGGGGGGCGGTCGACCCCTTCAAGGGGGAGGCGGCCGTGCGCGAGGCGGAGCGGGCCATCCGGGAGCGATGCCTGCTCGGCTTCCACTTCCACCCCATCATGGGCCGCTACGCGGTCAACGACCCCGAGCTCCGGCCCCTCTTCGAGACCATCGCCGGGCTTCGGGTTCCGGTCATGATCGACGTGGGCACCACGGGCATGGGGGCGGGGCTGCCCGGGGGCATGGGCGCCCGGCTCCGGCACGCCCACCCGCTCGCCGTCGATGACCTGGCCGCCACCTTCCCCAACCTCACCATCGTCGCCGCCCACCCGGGCTGGCCCTGGGTGGACGAGATGACGGCGGTGGCGCTGCACAAGGCCAACGTCTACTGGGAGCTGTCGGGCTGGGCGCCGAAATACTTTCCCGAGAGCCTCAAGCGGGACATCCGCGGCCGCCTGCAGGACAAGGTGATGTTCGGCAGCGACTACCCCAGCCTTGCCTACGATCGCCTCTTTCGGGAGTGGGAGGAGCTGGGCTACTCGGACGAGATCATGCACAAGGTCTTCCACGAGAACGCCGAACGCGTCCTCGGCCTCCGGCCCGCCGCCCCCGGGTCCCGCTGATCCGATGCCCGGGCAACCCCCGCTCGACGGCGTCGTCCCCTTCCCACCCGAACGGGCGGCCCGCTACCGAGCCCGGGGCTACTGGCAGGATCGCACCCTGGCCGAGGTCTTCGCCGAGGTCTTCGAGCGGCATGCCGCCCGGGTCGCGCTCCTGGCTGGCGAGCGCGCCCTCACCTACGGGGAGCTGGGACGGTGGGTGGTCGGCCTGGCCGGGCGCCTGCACCGGATGGGCCTGCGCCGCCGGGATCGGGTCGTGGTCCACCTCCCCAACGGCCCCGAGTTCGTCGCCCTCTACTTCGCCCTGCAGTGGATCGGGGCGATCCCGGTCCTGGCCCTGCTCCCCCACCGCCGCCTGGAGATCGAGTACTTCGTTCGGCTGACGGAGGCGGTGGCCTACTTCGGGACCGACCTCGAGCTGGGCCGGGAGGTGCAGCGAGCCAACCCCTGCCTGCGCTGGCTGGTCCCGCCCGAGGCGCTGGCCCCGGAGCCAGCCGGGGGCCGGCCCCCGGCGGTGGAGGTCGATCCCGACGACCCCTGCGTGCTGCTGCTCTCCGGGGGGACCACCGGCATCCCCAAGCTGATCCCGCGCACCCACAACGACTACCTGTACAACTCCCGGGCGGCGGCGGCGGTCCAGGACCTCGGCCCCGACGCCTGCCAGCTGGCGGTCCTGCCCCTGGCCCACAACATGCCCCTGGCCTGCCCGGGCGTGCAGGGCTTCCTGCTCCACGGAGGGCGGGTGGTGATCGGGGGCAGCACCCGGGCGGCGGACGTCTTCCCGCTCATCGAGCGCCACCGGGTCACCCACGTGGCGGCGGTGCCGGCGCTCTACCTGCGCTGGCTGGCCGACCCCGCCTGCGGCCGCCACGACCGCGCCTCGGTCGTGCTCCTGCAGTCCGGGGGGCAGCGGCTCCAGCCCGAGGTCCGGCGTCGCCTGGCCGAGACCTTTCCCAACGCCTTCGTCCAGGAGAACTTCGGGATGAGCGAGGGGACGCTGTTCTTCGTCCGCCGGGACGACCCGGAAGAGGTTCGCCTGGAGACGGTGGGGAGGCCGGTCTCCCCCGACGACGAGGTCCGGCTCTGCGACGAGGAGGGAAGCGAGGTGCCGGAGGGCGAGGTCGGGGAGCTGACCGTGCGCGGACCCTACACTCTCTGCGGCTACTATCGGGCCCCTGAGCACAACGCCCGGGCCTTCAGCCCCGACGGCTTCTACCGCTCCGGCGACCTGATGCGGCGACATCCGTCCGGGGCCTACCTGGTCGAGGGACGCATCAAGGACCTGATCAACCGGGGCGGGGAGAAGATCAGCGCCGAAGAGGTGGAGAACTTGATCCTCACCCATCCCGGGGTGCGCAACGTGGCCTGCGTGCCCGTGCCCGACCCGGTGCTGGGCGAGCGGATGTGCGCCTGCGTCATCCCGCGAGAGGGCGCGACCCTGACCCTGGAGGCCCTCGCCGAGTACCTGCTCGGCCTGGGCGTGGCCAGGTTCAAGCTGCCCGAGCGGCTGGAGGTGATGCCCGATTTTCCGCTCTCGCCCTTCGGCAAGGTCTCGAAGAAGGCGCTGGCCGAGCGGCTGACGTGAGCCGCCGCCGAGACCCGAGGGCTCATTCCCTTCGACGGTAGTTAGCAAGCCATCCGAGTCGTGTACGATCGCCGCGTGAGCGCTCCCGACCACGAGCCCTTCGAGGTCCTGTTCCGTCCCGGACGGCCGCCGGAGGAAGGTGGCCATCCCGGCCTCAGGCCCCGGCGCGTCCACGAGGACGGCATGCTGGTCGAGTACGACACGGCGGTGCCCATGCGCGACGGGGTTCGGATCTACGTGGACGTCTTCCGCCCTCTGTCCGAGGAGCCGGTGCCGGTGCTGGTGGCGTGGAGCCCCTACGGGAAGCACGGTCCGGTCGGCTACCACCTCTTCCCCGGCTCCGGGGTCCGCGACGAGTGGGTCTCCCGGCACGCCGCCTTCGAGGCCCCCGACCCCGCCTACTGGGTCCGGCACGGCTACGCCGTGATCAACGTCGACCCTCGGGGCACCTGGTGCTCGGAGGGAGAAGCCACCTTCTGGAGCCCACAGGAGGCCGAGGACCTCTACGACCTGGTGGAGTGGGCCGGCACCCGGCCCTGGAGCAACGGCAAGGTGGGCATGGCCGGCGTCTCCTACCTGGCCATGGTCCAGTGGCGGGCGGCGGCCGCCGGGCCGCCGCACCTGGCCGCCATCAACCCCTGGGAGGGGGTCACCGACCTCTACCGTGAGATGACCCATCACGGCGGCATCCCCGAGAACCGCTTCTTGCCCATGTGGAGCGGTCGTCGCGTCCCCTACTCCCGAACCCGGGTCGAGGATCTGGTCTCCATGGCCGCTCGCCACCCCCTCTTCGACGCCTACTGGGCGAGCAAGAACCCCGACCTGCCCCGGGTACGGGTGCCGGCCTACGTGGTCGCCAGCTGGTCCGACCAGGGGCTGCACACCCGGGGCACCCTGGAGGGTTTCCGGCACATCGGCTCGGAGCGGAAGTGGCTGGAGGTCCACGGTGGCAAGAAGTGGGAGTACTTCTACCGTCCGCAGAGCGTGGAGCGGCAGCGGCTCTTCTTCGACCGTTTCCTGAAGGATCGGCCGAACGAGGTCGACGGCTGGCCCCGGGTCCGGATCGAGGTGCGGGAGCGCCTCTCGGTGGGGAGGTTCCGGGACGAGGGCGAGTGGCCGCTGGAGCGGACGCGGTACACGTCGCTCTACCTCGACGCCCGTGCCGGGCTCCTCACCACGGCGCTGCCGGAGGTCGAGTCCGAGGTGCGTTACGAGGCCCGCTCCGAGCTCGGGGCGCGTTTCGACCACCGCTTCGACCGGGACACCGAGCTGACCGGGCACATGAAGTTGGCCCTCTGGGTGGAGGCCGAGGGCTCCGACGACATGGACCTCTTCGTGGCCGTCCAGAAGCTGGACGCCGGAGGCCGCCCGGTCCCCTTCTCGTTCTTCAACGCCCTGGAGGACGGGCCGGTGGCCCTGGGCTGGTTGCGGGTCTCGCACCGCGAGCTGGACCCCGACACCTCCACCCCCGAGCAGCCCCGGCTGCGTCACCGGCGCGAGCTGCGGCTGCGGCCAGGGGAGACGGTGCCGGTCGAGATCGAGATCTGGCCCTCCTCGACCCTCTTCCGGGCCGGCGAGACGCTGCGGCTGGTGGTCCAGGGGGTGGACGTCTACCGCTATCCGCCCGAGGTCGTGGCCATGGCCCACACCGAGACCCGCAACGCCGGGCGGCACGTGATCCGCGCCGGGGGCCGGTACCCCTCCCACCTCCTGGTCCCGGTGGTGCCACCCGGCGCGGGCGACGGGAGCTGAGAGGTCCCGCCGTCGATGCGATGGGGAGCGAGCGGGCAGGGTGTCGAGAGCGCCGCCACGGCATACCCCGAGAGCCGCAGCGAGGAGGACGACCATGGCGGATGAGGCCAGGGTGGCGCTGGTGACCGGCGCCTCGAGCGGGATGGGTCGGGCGACGGCGGAGCGGCTCGCCCGCCACGGCTTCGACGTGGTCGTGAACTACGCCCGGCGGAGCGAGGGGGCTCGGGAGACGGCGGCCAGGGTGGAGGCGGCCGGGCGCCGGGCGCTGATCGTGCGCTGTGACGTCAGCGACGAGGGCTGCGTCCGGGCCATGGTGGAGCGGTGTCGGGAGGCCTTCGGCCGCCTCGACGCCCTGGTCAACGCCGCCGGGACGACGGTGAAGCAGCCGCCCCAGGACCTGGAGGGCACCACCATGGAGGCCTGGGACCGCATCTTCGCCGTCAACGTCAAGGGGATCTTCCTCGTCACCCGCGCCGCCGCGCCCCTGCTGCGCGCCAGCCGGGGGAGCGTGGTCAACCTGGGCAGCCTGGCCGGCATCCGCCCCACCGGGGTCCAGCCCCACGCCTATGCGGCCAGCAAGGGAGCGGTCGCCACCCTGACCAGGACCCTGGCCGCCGCCCTGGCCCCGGAGGTCAGGGTCAACGCCGTCCTCCCCGGCTGGGTCATGGGCTCCTGGATGGAGGAGCAGCTGGGCGAGCACTACGATCGGCTGATGGAGCGACGGGCCAGGGCCACGCCCCTCGGGCGGGTGGCCTCGAACCAGGACGTGGCCGAGGCCGTGGTCACCGTCCTCGAGCACCTCCACTTCGTGACCGGCCACCTCTTCCCGGTCGACGGCGGCTACTCCATCGTGACCTGAGGGCGGCCGGCCCCGAGCCCGGCCCGGGCTCAGGGCCGCGTGGCGCCGGCCGGCCCGGTGGCGGCGAGCGGGAAGGCGCTCGCCCCGGCGGTGGAGACGCCGGAGGCGTGGGCCTCGGCCAGCTCGGCCCACCGGCCCTCGATCTCGTCTCGCCCGAGCACGCCCGCTCCCGGAGCCAGGCCAGGTGCCGATCCAGCAGCAGGCGCCAGCCGACGGCACCCGTCCGGCACCATCCGGGGCGCGGGACCCGACCGGCCCCGCCTCTGCCCCGGGCGGCGGTCGCGATCGAGCCGGCCTGGGGCGGGTCGCCTACGGCGCCTCGCCGCCCACGGGCTGACCCGGTGCGAGCGGGAGGTGGCCGAGCAGGTGCTGGCGGGAAGCTCCGGACCCCGGATGGCGGCCGCGCTGCGCTCTCCCCCCACCGTCCAGGATCACCTGAAGGCGATCTTCGTCGAGACCGGCGTGCGCAGCCGGCACGAGCTGATGGTCCGTCTGGGCGCCGTGGCGGGCTGGGCGGGCGCGCGACCACCGGGTCGGACACCTCCTGCCCGCAGCCTTCCCCCTCCGGACCCCCTCGCCACCCTGGCCTCGGGCGAGGGCCGGACCAGGCGGGATCACGCCGGAGCGGGGCTCCGGTTGGTGGGCCCGAGGGGACCGCCTCCGAACCGCATCGCCGAGTTCGAAGGTGCGGCCGTTGACCTCGTGTCCGATATCGCTACCGTACGTGCCAAGGGCCTACCATTCCGGCAGGATGGGTGTCTCCTCGACAGATGTGGTGACCACTCGGGCGGTACTTCGCTGCCACCCGGTTATGGAGTGTTGATCAGATGGACGCATTGGTGTATCCGCCGGGCGAAGGCGAAGTGCGCAAGGTTGGCAACTCCGCTGTGAGCATCAAGGCCGCAGGCGAACACACTGCCGGGACCTTCTTCCTCTCGGAGTCAGTGATAGAGCCGGGGTTCCCCGGCCCTCCGCTCCACTTCCACCGGAAGCTGCACGACATGTACTTCGTGTTGGAAGGAACGCTGGCCATGCGCCTGGCAAAGGAAACACTACCGGCAGGCCCAGGGACGTTCGTCTGCGTCCCTCCGGGCGTCGTTCACACGTTCTCCAACCCGGGTCAACAGCCTGTCCGCTTGTTGAATTTCAACACCCCTTCAGGCTGGGAGGGCTACATGCGCGACCTCGGCAAGGAGCTGGCCAGTGGTCGTCGTCCGACGCCTGAAGAGATCGGCAGGATCGCCTCCCGCTACGACTTCCAGGCGGTGACGTCTGGTTGACGCGGCCTCAGGCCGCCTGGACAACCTCGCGAACGGTAGCTCTCGACATCCGAGGTTGGGCCGCCTGGCGCAAGTGTTCGGCCCGCCCGGGAACTGCCCCGCTTACTCGACGCCGGCGAAGAGGCTTCGTTCCGGCCTCGGCTCCCCCAGCGCCCCGCGGGCCAGCACGTAGCACTCGGTGCCGAAGGCGGCCTCGAACATCTGGTCCTGCATGGCCTGCGACTGGAAGGGGCTCCGGGGGTCGTTCTGGCTCAGGTGGGCGGCGAATGAGGTCGAAGGCGAAGTCGGCGGTCGTCTCGGTGAGAACGCCGGGGTGTGGCATCCTGCCTCCCCAGTAGCCGCGACCATAGCCGGCCGAGCTGAGACGTCATCCGCCGGTTCACGCTCGCCGCCCATCCTGTCTTGGGTCTCGCATTCCGCCGCTGGCCGCACCCACGACCTCGGGGTCGCGCACGCCCGCCGCTGTCGCTGCCAGACGCGCCAGGGGTCGATCGCGACGGCTCGCCGTGGGGAGAGGGGCGAGAGCGGAGTCGGGCCTGCCGGCCGTTCCTGGCTTGCCCCGCCAGGGGCGCGATCGCACCGACCTCGACCTTCCTTCGTGGCTTTGTGAACCAACCGGCATCGCGGTCCTCCTCCGCTCGACTGGTGGGGTAGGAGCCGTCAGCCGGTGGGCGATCGTCGGCGTAGAGCCGGCCGGCGGGGTCCATCGCCGGGCGGCATGCGCCGCCGGAGTCGATCCTACCGCGGCCGCGGGCGGCGGAACCAGCCTGGGTGCGGGCGGGCCGCCGCCGGCGGCGGCGTCCCGGTCCGCGCGCGCCGGGAGGTTGCGTTCGAGCCCGCCGCGGGCCGCCGCCGATCCACGCCATGAGCCCCACCCGCGGTACCGGAGCGAGCACGGTGCTGGGCGACGCCGACTTGCTGGCCGGCACCTCTGCAGGAGGTTGTCGGCCATGATCAGGTCGCGAACGCCCAGAGGAGTCGCCGCCGGACGAGGTGGCTGGGGACGGCGCCACAGTAGCGCCGCCGGGGTGGGCGAGGGTGATCCAGCGCCACGTCGAACACGGGGCATCCCGCAGCTTCTCTCGCCGGTAGTCGACATGGCGGTCGAAGCGGGCACCGGCCACCCGCTGCCGCTCGCAGCGGGCGTGGTCCCCGTACTGGATGGGGGGCTCGGGAAGGTGAACTGGACGGCCGGACATCCTGGCCTCATTGCAGGCGGCCAGGTCGTCAAAGCCACCGGCCAGGTGACCGACTGGCTGGCCCAACCGAACGTCCAGTGCCTGCGTCCAGGCCCTCGTCACCTCGAGATCGCGTTCAAGCTCCTTCACGGTGTGGACACGGCCGCCAACCTCACGACCGACGCCCAGCTGGCCGCCTTCGTCATCGAGCATGGTGTCGACCTGTGCTCCAACGACGCCGACTTTGGCCGCTTCCGCAGCCTCCGCTGGATCAATCCTCTGGTCCGATCCCAGACGGCCAGCGCCTTCTGGGCCCGCCCCATCTCACCACCTACCGCTCAGCCGGTCACGGCCACGCCGCCATGGGAAAGGCTGCGAGGGGGAGGTGGGCGGTTCGACACCTGTCCCGATTGGTGGGCCCGCTGGGACTCGAACCCAGGACCAGCCGATTATGAGTCGGCCGCTCTGACCAGCTGAGCTACGGGCCCGGCCCCATCGATGGTAGGGTGCCGGGACGCCGGCCGGAGCGGGGCAGGCCACGGCGGGGCCAGCGCGGATGCCGGCGCCGGCCTCCCTCAGGCAGGGCCGATCACCTCGACCTCGTTCCCGTCGGGATCGTCGACGTAGAACGTGCGCACTCCCTGGAGCACCGGGTGCACGCCCCCACGCACCTCCAGCCCCGCCTCCCGGCAGCGCCGTTCCAGCTCCTCGTACCCCTCCCGGTCCACGTTGAAGGCCAGGTGGTGCAGCGTTCGCAGGGTCT
>DASRBU010000013.1:0-6434 GCA_035653475.1 Candidatus Dormiibacterota bacterium
GTCGGCGGGAGGTGCGCCCCGCCAGCCCTGGAGCAGGGGGGCGCAGCGCAGCTCGGCCAGGGCCTCCTCCAGCTCGCCCGGGCGGGGCGGGGCGAGCAGGAAGGTCACGTCCCCGAACAGCTCGGCGGCGACGCCCCCCAGCCCGATCGAGACCACGGGGCCGAACTGGGGGTCGCGGACGCCGCCCACGATCAGCTCGTAGTCGGCGACGACCTGCTCGGCCACCAGCACGCTGCCGTCGCCGAGCGCCGCCAGCTCACCCCAGGCTGCGGCCAGCTCCTCGGGCCCCAGGCCGAGGCGAACCGCCCCGCGCTCGGTCTTGTGGGCCAGGCCCGAGGCCTTGGCCACCACCGGCGCGGCCAGGGCGCGGGCGAAGGCCACCGCCTCGGCCGCGCTCCGGGTCAGCGCCTCGTGGGGTCGGGGCAGGTCGCCCAGCGCCCGCTTGCTCTCCCACTCGCTCAGCGCGGTCACGGGTCGGCCTCCCGGTCCGGGCCGGGGACCCCGGCCACCCGCGCCCGATAGGCGGCCACCGCCCGCTCCGGCGAGGGCAGCAGCGGGATGCCGGCCGCCCGCAACGCCTCCTCCACCCGGGGCGCCTCCAGCACGAAGGCGGTGACCGGCTTGCCGGTGGCCGCAGCCGCCTCCACCACCCCCTGCCCCAGCTCCGGCACGTCGAGCCCGCAGTCGATCACGACCACCCCGTCGTAGGCCGGATCCTCGAACACCGCCCGGACGGCGGCCGGGAAGCCGTCCGGCGGGCACTGAGGGGTGAGGTCGACCGGGTTGCCGCCGGCGGCGAAGGGCGGGGCCAGCTCGCGGACGCGGGCCCGGGTCGCCGCCGAGGGCGGCGGCAGCCGCAGGCCGAGCCGCTCGGCGGCGTCGGCGGCGAGCACCCCGGGGCCGCCGCTGATGGTGAGCACAGCCAGGCTCGGCCCGGCCGGGGCGGCGGAGGCGGTCAGGGCCGAGAGCAGGTCGAAGAAGTGGTCGGAGTCGGCCGCCTCGGTCACCCCCGCCCGTCGGAAGGCGGCCCGCGCCGCCCCGTGGCTGCCGGCCAGGGAGCCGGTGTGGGAGGCAGCCGCACGCGCCCCCGCCCGCTGCTTGCCCGCCTTCAGCACCACCAGCGGCTTGCGGGCGGTGCAGCGCTCCGCCGCCTCGACGAAGCCGCGGCCGTCGCGGAAGCCCTCCACGAACGCGCCCACCACGCCCGTGGCCGGGTCGTCCGCCAGCCACCCCAGCACCTCGGTCAGCTCGACGTCGGCCGAGTTGCCGACCGAGAGGAAGCGGGCCACGCCCAGGCCGCGGCGCCGGGCCTCGGCGAAGAACATGCCCCCGAAGGCGCCCGACTGGGAGACCAGGCTGACCGGGCCGGCGGCGCCGGGCAGCCGCCAGAAGTAGCTGCCGTTGAACCAGCCCTCGGCGAGGCGGGAGACCACCCCCATGCAGTTGGGGCCCACCAGCCGCATGCCCGCCGCCCGGGCCAGCCCCCGCATCCGCTCCTCCACCCGCTTGCCCTCGGGGCCGGTCTCGCCGAAGCCGCTGGAGAGCACGATGGCCGCCCGGCAGCCGGCCCGGGCGGCGTCCTCGACCGCCGTCGGCGCCGCCGACGCCGGCACCGAGACCAGGGCCAGGTCGACCGGCCCCTGGAGCCGGTCCACCGAGCCAAGGCCCAGGACCTCCTCCCGGCTCGGGTTGACCGCGACCACCCGACCCCGGAAGCCGCCGGTGAGGACGTTGCGGAGCAGCACGTGGCCCAGCTTGGCCGGCTGCCGCGAGGCGCCGTAGACGGCCACCGAGCCGGGCTCGAAGACGGCGTCCAGGGCGCTCACGGCAGGGCCGCGACCCCGGCTCGACCGGGCGAGGGAGAGCCCAGCGGCGGTCGAGGGGCGCGAAGCCGCGGCGCCGGTGGGGACGCGGGCGCCGGTCGGGCGGATAGCATCAGTGTGCATCGTAGCCTCGCCCATCGTTCCCGCTCCAACCCGACGCCGCCGCCATGGATCGCCTGCACCGGATCGAGTTCCGCATCCACCCCCAGGAGTTCCACGGGAACGCGACCCTGGCCTGGGACGTGGTCAACCTCTACGTGGACGGCGTCCTCCTCCAGGACCTGGCGCGGCCGGCGGAGCGGCCCTTCGCCGAGGCGGATGGGCACCCTGAGCCGGCCGGGCAGTACGTGGGCCTGGACGCCGAGGCCGGCATCCGCTGGCCCAGTCGGCACTTCCTGGGCCAGCCGGGGTCGGTGGACCTCGAGGACGGGGGAGACCCCTACCTCCTCGGATGCGTGCGCGGCATCGCCAGCCGCCGGCCGCTGGTGGCCCGGATCGAGGCCACCGTGACCTGGAGGGCTTGCGCAACCCGTGGCGCCAGGGGGGGACCACTCCGCGCTGGGCCCGCTCGTGTTCGACCGCGAGCAGTACGAGCGGGCGCGCATCCCCTCGAGCTGATCCGGGCTGGGTTCCGGCCCTGGCCAGGGCCGGAACCCAGGCTCGGTTTCAGCTCCCGGCCACCTCGATCGCGACCCGAGTCTCGTAGGCCACCGCCCGGCGGGCGATGGGCTTGATCATGACCAGGGCCAGGATGGCCGCCACCCCGCTGCAGGCGGCCATGGCGTAGAAGACCGGGATCCAGCCCGTGGTCCCGGCCGCGGCCAGGGCCGCCACCGGTCCGGCGAAGATCGAGGCCAGGCCCTTGGCGGTGTAGAGCATGCCGTAGTTGGTGGTGGCGTTGGCCTTGCCGAAGAGATCGCCCACCGTGGCCGGGAAGAGCGAGAAGATCTCGCCCCAGGAGAAGTAGGCCAGCCCGGTCAGGACCACGAACAGGATCGGGTTGCCGATGGTCATCACCCAGCCCAGGATGGTCAGGGTCTGGATGCCGAAGGCGATGAACATGGCGTTCTCACGCCCGATGTGGTCCGACACCCATCCCCAGAAGGGACGGGTGAGGCCGTTCACGATCCGGTCCATGAGCAGGGCCATGACCAGCGTCGTCATCCCCAGCAGTACCACCACCTTGTCCACGTGGTAGTGCTGGGCGATCGGTTTCAGCTGGGCCGTGACCACCAGGCCGGTGAAGGCCATCAGGGTCATCACGAAGTAGAGCGCCCAGAACGAGGGCTGACGCAGGGTCTCGTGCCAGCGCAGGTTCCGGGTGCTCATGTGGATGCGGGTGCTGATCCGCTCCTGCATCCGATCCCAGCCGGCCGGCACCCAGTCGCGCGGCGGCCGGGTGATGAAGAGCGCGCAGATCATGACCACGATGCCCTGGATGAAGCCGAAGACGATGAACGCGCTCCGGTAGCCGGAGGCCTCGATCATGTTCGAGATGGGGATGATGGTCACCGCCGTCCCCACTCCGTAGGAGCCGGCCACCGCCCCGGCGCAGAGGCCCCGCCGGTCCGGGAACCACTTGAGCGTGTTGCCCACGCAGGCGCCGTAGACCGCGCCCGCGCCCACCCCGCCCAGGGCGTAGAGGACGTCCAGGCTGATCACGTTCTGGGCCAGCCCGGAGCCGACCCAGGCCAGGCCCACCAGGACTCCCCCGCAGAGGATGATCAGCCGGGGGCCCAGGTGGTCGACGATCCAGCCCTCGAAGGGCACCAGCCAGGTCTCGCAGAGCACGAAGGTCGAGAACGCGACCTGGACCGCGGCCAGCTCGGTGTGCAGGCTCCTGGTCAGGGGGGTGGTGAAGAGCGTCCATGCGTACTGCAGGTTGGCGATCGCCATCATGGCGATGATGGACGCGACGAAGATCCACCACCGGTTGACGCTGAACCCGAACAGCGGCTCCCGCCGATCCATGGTCGGCGCACCGCTCGTCGCCATCGCCACACTCCTCCTTCTCTCTCATCCACCCATCGCGGTGGTCTCAATCGTTTGGGGGCCGGTGGCCCCCGGCGCCGGCGGTCGGTGCCACCCGGCCCGGCGCCCGCGCCCTCGGAGTCCCGACCGCGTCCTGCCGTTCGCGCTCGTCGCTCACCGCAGCGCCGTCTCCTCCCCCACCAGCTGCGGGGCGCTGCTCAGGGCCATGACGGCCGCGGTGTCGAGCAGGGCGCAGATGCCCCGGTGGCGGTGCTCGGCGGCCAGGGCCGCGACCTCGGCCGCCTCGGCCCCGCCCAGCGGCCGCTCCGCCGCCGGCCGCAGCAGCCGGGCCAGGCGGGCCGTGCCGGTGACGCAGATGGGGCAGGTCTCGCAGGTCTCGCGGGCGAAGAAGGCGGCCACCCGGGCCGCCGCCCGGCCCAGCCCCTGACGGGCCCCGACCACGATCACCGAGGCCCCGAGCCCGGTGCCGGCCGCGGCCAGCGCCTCCGGCTCCAGGGCCAGGTCCATCCGGTCCGCCCGCAGCCAGGGCAGGGAGTAGCCGCCGGGGAGCACCGCCTCCACCCGATCGCCCGGGGGCGGCCCCCCCGCCCGCTCCACCAGCTCGCCCACCGGGATCCCCAGGGGCAGCTCGAACACCCCCGGCCGGGCCACGTCGCCGCTGACCGAGAAGAGCGTGGGCCGGTGCTCCCGGTACCAGGCCGCGCCCCGGCGCAGGATCACCGGGACGTGGGCCAGCGTCTCCACGTTGTTGACCACGGTGGGCCGGTCGCGGTAGCCACGCTCGCTCGGGTAGGGGGGCTTGGGCCGGGGCCAGGCCGGCCGGCCCATGAGCACGGCCAGCAGCGCCGTCTCCTCGCCGGCGATGTAGACGTGGTGCTCGAGGCGCACCCGGATGGGCACCAGCGCCCCGGCCAGGTCGGTGCCGGCCAGCGCCCGGACGGCCTCGGCCAGCGCTCGCTGGGCCGGGCCGAACTCGCGGTTGACGTAGACGACGACCTCGTCCACCCCCACCGCTCGGGCGGCGATGAGCACGCCCTCCAGCACCTGGTGGGGGGCCCGGGCCAGGAGGTGCCGGTCCTTGTAGGAGCCGGGCTCCCCCTCGGCTCCGTTGACCACCAGGTAGCGGGGGGCCGGCCCCCGGGCGGCCGCCTCCCACTTCCGGGCGGCGGGGAAGCCGGCCCCGCCGCGGCCGATGAGGCCGGCCGCGGCCACCTCGGCCACGATCTCCGGGCCGGGCAGGGTCAGGGCTCGCCGCAACCCCTCGTAGCCACCGCGGGCTCGGTAGTCCTCGAGCGTCTCCGCCGGCCCGAGGGTCCCCAGGTCGGTGATCTCCGGCACCGGGAGCAGCTCAGCCACGGCTCGCCTCCGCCGTCAGCTCGACCTCCTCGGCCTCGGCGCTCGAGGGCCGGGGCAAGGTCCCGAAGGGGGTCTGCGTCACCGGCACCACCCCGGGCAGGATCCAGCGCTCCCACATCTCGTCGATCTGGGACTGGAAGTAGTCGACGTCCTCGTCGGTGAAGTGGGCGAAGCGCCCCTGGCGGCGCAGGTACTCGGCCACCGGACGCCGGCGCAGCCGGCCCTCCACGATCTGGCGGGTGATGCCCTGGTAGCGCAGCTCGCCCTCCAGGCAGTCCCAGAGCACGGTGATGCCGCACTCGACCGCGAGCACGGCCAGCTCATGGGAGCGGCGCGGGTCGTAGTCCCAGCCCTTGGGGCAGGGGTCATGGGTCTGGACGAAGGTGGGGCCGCCCACGTCGAGCGCGGTCCGCACCTTCTCCATCAGGTCCATGCCGAAGCCGGAGGAGGTGGAGGCGAAGTAGCGACCCTGGGGGTGCCCGGCCATGAGCAGGGCGGGCACGTTCTTCTTCCAGCGGTGGTGGGTGATGCGCCTGACCCGCCCCGAAGGGGTGAAGGCGGTGACCGCCCCCCAGGGGGTCATCCCCGAGGCCTGGATGTCGGTGTTGGCGTAGGACTCGTTGTCGTAGAGCAGGATGAGCAGGTTGTAGCGGGTGTCCTGGATCGCCGCCGAGAGGGCGGAGAGGCCCATGTCACCGCCCCCGCCGTCGCTGCAGAAGGCGATGACGTTGATCCGCTCCTCGGGGATCTTGCCCTTGCGCATCAGCGCCTTCAGGGCGGCGGCGGTGCCGATGGCCGAGGAGCCGGCGGCCCCCAGCTGGGTGTGGGCCCAGGGCAGGGCCCAGGGCGTGGAGTTGTAGCTGGTGTTGGCCACGTACATGCAGCCCGTGGTCCCGGTGACCAGGGTCCGCGGGCCCGCCACCTTGGCCAGGTAGCGCATGACCAGGGCGCTCTCGCACCCCTGGCAGGTGCGATGCCCGGAGGTGTAGTACTCCTGCAGGGGGAGCACCGTGAGCCGGCGGTTCACCGCCAGCTCCGACAGGATCGACTCCGGCGCGGCCATCAGCGCACACCTCCTTCCACCGGTTCTCGCGGATCCTCCTGCGGCCCCCGCACCCCGATCCACCGGCAGGCGACCTCCGTCTCCCCGCCAGCCGCCACCTGCTCGACGATCTCCTGCATCTCCTGCAGGTTCTCCACCGAGACCTCGCGTCCGCCCAGGCCGGCGATGAAGGGGACCAGCCGGGGCCGGCGCGGCTCGGG
>DASRBU010000014.1:0-4219 GCA_035653475.1 Candidatus Dormiibacterota bacterium
ATCCCGAAGCCCTCCTGCCCCGTCGAAGCCGGACGCCCCCACGAGACTGGACTTCGTCGGACATTGTACCCCCCTTGACGGCCGTTCACACACGGCTAGAATGCCGAACTGAGTGGACGTTCACTTACCAACCGCCCGGTATCGCCTCCTCCGCCCCTGGCGGGGCACCGGCCCGGCCGCGGCCGGCCGGCCCGTGCCGCCTCCAGCCGTCCACCGCCCGGCGGTCCGCTCGTCCCTCGGAGCCGAGCCCCGATGAGCCCCTCGCTCTCCACGCCCTCCCGCCTCCGCCTCTCGGCCGAGGCCCGGCGGGACGCCATCCTCGCCGCCGCCAAGCGGGTCTTCGGACGTTCCGGCTACCACGCCGCCACCGTCCGCGACGTGGCCGCGGAGGCCGGGGTGTCCGAGGCCCTGCTCTACCAGCACTTCGAGGGCAAGCGGCACCTCTTCATGGAGGTGGTCACGGCCGCCGCCGCCGACCTCGAAGCCCGGCTGCTCGCCGTCCGGGCCGCGGGCGACCCCGACGCCGCCGTGGCCGCGTACTTCGACTTCGTGGAGCAGGAGTCCGGGCTCTACCGGGTCTTCTTCCGGCAGGGGGTGCAGGCGGACCCGATGCTCCAGGACCTGCACCGCCGGCTCTGGGCGCGCTTCATCCGGCTGATGCGGGAGGCGCAGCCCCTGAGCGAGGCCGGCGCCCACGCCCTGGCCGGGATGATGAACGAGCTGGCCCTGTGGTGGCTCGAGGAGGGGCGTCTGGGGAAGGAGGAGCTGGTCCGGCGCGCGTGCCGTATGGCTGCCGCGCTCTGTGATTCGGAGGTGGAGCATGGAACTGGAGACCAGGGCCCAGCCGGCTGAGCCCGACCTGGAGCGCATCGCCCGGGCGAGCCTCCGGGAGCTGGGGGACATCCGCATCGACGACGTGCTGGCCTTCATCGACCAGGGCCTGGAGCGCATGCCCGGCTACCTGGAGCTGTACCGACGCTGGGAGTCGCAACAGTGGGCCGTGGCCGACCTCGACTTCGCGCCCGACCGCGAGATCTGGCAGGCGGCGAGCGAGCTGGAGCGGCAGGCCACGCTCTGGGGTCGCCGCCTCTTCTTCAACGGCGAGGAGCGGGTCACCGCCACCCTGGCCCCCTTCGTCTGGGCGGCGCCGACGCCCGAGATGGAGATCTTCCTCTCCACCCAGATGGTGGACGAGGCCCGGCACACCGTCTTCTTCGACCGCTGGTGGCGGGAGGTGGTGGGCACCGAGGCCGGCGACATGAAGGCCCTGCTCGAGGAGGTGCGCCCGAGGGTGAACGAGGGCTACAACACCCTCTTCTACGACCGCCTCCCCTCGGTGGCTCAGCGCCTGGCCTCCAACCCCGGCGACCGCGAGGCCTTCGTCGAGGGCGTGGTCATCTACCACCTGGTCATCGAGGGCACGCTGGCGCTCACCGGGCAGCGCTTCGAGCTGAACACGATGCGCGAGCGCGGCCTCACCCACACCGGCTTCTACCAAGGCTTCACCGCCGTCGCCCGGGACGAGTCGCGCCACGTCAACTTCGGCATCAAGGTGCTGCACGACGCCGTCCAGGAGGAGCCGCAGCGGTTCGCGCCCCTGATCCAGCGCACCCTGGTGGAGTGCCTGCCCCTGATCTCGGGCACCATCCAGCCACCCGACCCCCGCTACCTCACCGAATACGGCCACAGCGAGCAAGAGCTGCTGGAGTTCGGCCTCAACTCCCTCAACCGCCGCCTCAGGGCGATCGGCATCAACCTGGCGGCCTGATCCGGGCCGGGCGTCCCGTCCCTCTCCCCGGCGGGACGCCCGGCCGACGCCGTCAGCCGGCTGGTGTCGCCCCTGGATGATCGGTGCCCACCGGGACCATGCCAACTCGCCGTGGTCACGTCGTCACCGAGACCGAGCCGGCGGCCCGAGGACCGGCACCGGCCCTCCAGGCTCCTCCCGCGTCTGCTCGAGGAGGGCCACCGAGCCATCCTCAGGGGATCGTGAGCGACGGCGGACCGAGCGCGAGGAGGCGGTCCGCCGCACGAGTGGCGCGCTCACCGGCCGCTACGGGCCGCGATACCTGAGGCGGCTCCGCGGGACTGGCCGGCGTGATCGTGCTCGACGCCTGCGTCCCGATCGCCCACCGGGATGCCACCGATCCTCATCACGACCGGGCGAGCGCCCTGCTGCTGGGGGAGGCGAACTCGACCTTCGGCGCCAGCCCGATCACCCTGGCGGAGGTCCTGATCGGGCCAGCTCACGCAGGGCAGCTGGAGCGGGCCGCCGCCGCTCTGCACCAACTCGACCTGATCACCCTCCCCCGCGGCGAGGACGCCCCCGCCCGGCTGGCCAGCCTACGAGCCAGCACCGGCCTCGAGCTGCCCGACTGCGGCGTCGTCCTCGCCGCGGAGCAGGCACGGGGATCGGTGGCGACCGTCGACGACCGGCTGGCCGCGGCCAGGCCGCGGCGAGCCGCAACGTGGATTCCCGCTGCGGGACCGGTGGGCCCGGTCGTCCACCGGCCGCCGGCGCGGCCGCGCCCGCTACCGCCGGAGCGCCCGCTCCATCTGGCGTCGGGCGTCCCGCTCGGCGATCGCCTCCCGCTTGTCGTACTGGCGCTTGCCCCGGCAGAGCCCCACCTCCACCTTGGCGTGGTTGCCGGCGAAGTACATCCGCAGCGGGATCAGGGTGTAGCCCCGCTGCCGCACCTTGCCGATCAGGCTGGCGATCTCCTCCGCGTGCAGGAGGAGCTTGCGCGGGCGCAGGGGATCGTGGTTGGCGTAGCCGCCCTGGGCGTAGGGGCTGATGTGGACGTTCTCCAGCCAGGCCTGGTTGCCGTCGATGCGCACGAACCCGTCGCGAAGGTTCACCCGGCCGGCCCGCAGCGACTTGACCTCGGTGCCGGTCAGGGCCATGCCCGCCTCGTAGGTCTCGTCCACGAAGTAGTCGTGGAAGGCCCGCCGGTTGACGGCGATGTCGCGGGAGCGTCGGTCAGGCATGGCCCACCACCGCCTGGGCGGGGGCCGGCCGCTTGCCCGGGAGCTGGATCTCCTGCAGGAGGTAGGAGCCGTGCCCGGCCGCGACCTCCACCCCCTCGCGGCTCCGGCGCAGCACCTGGCCGGGCCGGCCGCTGCCCCCCAGCGGCCGCCCGCGCAGCACCTTGACCCGAACCCCGCCCAGGGGCAACGTCACCCCCGGCCAGGGTCGCAGCCCGCGCACCCGGCGGTCGATCTCCTCCGCCGACAGGTCCCAGCTCAGCTCCCCTTCCTGCTTCACCAGCCGCGGGGCCAGGGTGGCCCGGGCGTGGTCCTGCTCGACCGGCCGGATCCGATCCAGCCGGTCGATGGTCTCGACCAGCAGCTCCGCTCCCAGCCTCGCCAGGCGCTCGCCCAGCGAGACCGCGTCCTCCTCCGGGCCGATCTCGACCTCCCGGGCGCTCAGGATGGGTCCGTGGTCCAACTGCTCGTCCATCCGCATGATCGTCACCCCGGTGGTCCGGTCCCCGGCCAGGATGGCCCGATTGATCGGGGCCGCGCCCCGGTGACGCGGGAGCAGGGACGCGTGCACGTTCAGCACCCCCCGGGGCGGGATCTCGAGGATCGAGGGGGGGATGATCTGTCCATAGGCCACGACCACGATCAGCTCGGGGGCGACCGAGGCGATCCGGGCCACGCTCTCCTCGGCCTTGATGCGCTCCGGCTGGAAGACCTCCAGCCCCAGCTCCAGGGCCGCCACCTTGACCGGCGGCGGCGTGATCCGCAGCCGGTTCCCCGGCCGATCCGGCTGGGTCACCACCAGCTCGAGGCGGTGGCCGGCGTCGTGCAGCGCCCGCAGCGAGGGCACGGCGAAGGCGGCCGTGCCCACGAAGACCAGCCTCAGGCCCGAACCGCCTCGGCCACCGGCTCCTGCTCCTGGTCCTGGAGTTCCTCGACCCGACGGAGCGTGTCCAGGCTGGTGAGCCGGTCGGTGAACAGGATGCCGTCGAGGTGGTCGATCTCGTGCTGAAAGGCCCTGGCGGTGAAGCCGCTGGCCTTGATGCGGACCTCCTTGCCCCGACGGTTCAACCCCTTGACCAGCACCTTCTCGTACCGTTCGACCTCGCCCACCCAACCTGGGATGCTGAGGCAGCCCTCGTAGCCGACCTGGCTGCCCTCGGCCTTGACGATCACCGGGTTCACCAGCCCGTAGAGCTGGTTCTCGTCGCCCTTGACCACGCACACGCGCAGCGAC
>DASRBU010000015.1:0-2686 GCA_035653475.1 Candidatus Dormiibacterota bacterium
GATGGCCGCCGGCACGAGGACGTCGGCCTGGCGAGCCGGCCAGCGCTCACGCCGCCCGGGCTGTACCGTCGCGGAGCCCTCCTGTCGGCGTGTTTGGTGAGCAAGCTCGACACGATGCCACAGGAGGGCATCTTCATGGAACGGCCGTTTCGCCTCCCGTACGGCCTCGCTGCACCTGCTACGCTGCGTCCTCCTCGCCCAGCCCAGAAAGTCGTAAAGTCCACTGTCGCGGATCACTTAGAGACCACCTTTAGAGACCACCTTTCGCCCCATG
Organism: Candidatus Dormiibacterota bacterium; assembly: GCA_035653475.1. Classification (GTDB taxonomy): domain Bacteria; phylum Chloroflexota; class Dormibacteria; order Dormibacterales; family Dormibacteraceae; genus CADDZO01. The sequence goes on from DASRBU010000015.1 coordinate 275, forward strand.
GTCATGGACCGACTACTGGTCAGGGTAGGCCATCCGTGTGGCGTACTCTATACCCTCTCGCAGTTGCCTAGCCCGTAGCGTATCGCTGTCCCCATATCCTACCCCCACAGCCAGGGCTGCCTCCAACAAGGGAAGCGCTTCTGCGAAGCGGCCCATCTTGAGGTAGCAACAAGCGCGGTTACTCATTGCCTGTCCAACCCATGTATGACTGGAGCCATAGCGTCTTCGGAGAAGACGTTCTGCGTCAGCGAACGCTCGCGTGGCCTCCTGGTAGCGTTAACGCTCCAATAGCTCCTTGCCTTTGTTGTAGGCTCTCATTCCTGTCTTACCTGCAACCGGCGTTCCGCAGCTGGAACTCGCGCGTGTACCTAGAGTTCAGTCGGGAGGTGCGGAATGAGCTCAGGCGGACTCGACGGAGTCGGCGGCAGCTTCGAGGTGGAAGAAGTGGGGAGGTTCGTCGAGGGCTAGGGCGCGGAGGATCGTGCGCTGGGCGGTGGAGGTCTCGGTCCGCTGCTGGACGAGCCCGGCGCGGCCGCTGAAGCGACCGAGGTGCATCTTGTCCAGTTCCCAGCGGAGGCGATGCCAGGTCTGGCCGGTGCCGTTCTCGGCGATCCGGATCAGGAGCAGGCTCAGCCAGCAGAGCAGGACGTGGGCCCGGATGCGCTCCTGGCGGCGGTGGAAGACGGGGCGCAGATCGAGGGTGGTCTTCATATCCCGCCAGGCCCGCTCGACCTGGAGGAGTTGCGTGTAGCCGAGCGCCACCTCTTCGGCGGAGAGGGCGGGGTCGGAGGTCCGGAGCAGGAACTTGCCGTCGAGGCGCTGGGCGGCGGCCACTGCGGCGCGGTCGACGCGCAAGCGGATGGAGGTCCCTGAGCCGGCGACGCGCAGGAAGCGGCTCAGGCCGGGCATGGCGCGCAGCGACTGGACCAGGGCCAAGCGTTCCTCCGGCGGCTTGGCGTCGCTGCCGGCGATGGCCGTCTCCAGCTGCTCCAGGAGCTGAGCCCGGATCGCCTGGTCGCGCTCGGCGGCCTCGGGGTTGCGGCAGATCACGAAGCGGTCGCGCATGGTGCCGTCGTCGAGCACCACCTCCTTGACCTCCAGGTTGCCGGCCACCTTGTGGTAGCGGCCCGGGCGGGCGAGCGCGCTCTGCGCCTCTCTGGAGTCGCCGCGCAGCTTCTCGCCGGTGATGTAGTGGCCGCCCGCCCGCTGCAGGTAGCGCCGGTTCTGGGCCGAGTTGAAGCCGGTGTCGGTCACCCAGACCACCCGCGTCAGCTTCCAGGCCCGCAGATCCTCTTTGACCTGCCGGATCAGCTCTTGCTCGGAGGCATTGCCGGGCCAGGTCCAGACCCGGATCGGGATGCCGTCGCGGGTCACCGCCAGGCCGATCACGACCTGGGGCAGATCGCGGCGGTGGTCCTTGGAGTGGCCGTGGGTGCGGAAGCCCTTGTCGGCGCCGTGGCTGGGCGGGTCCGGCTCGTCGGCCTCGAAGGAGGTGGAGGTGGTGTCGAAGAAGAGGAGGTCGACCTCCAGGTTGAGCAGGTCGGCGAGCGCCCAGTAGACCTGCTGAGCGAGCTCGGCCTCGATCGCGAGCAGCCAGTCCATGGAGCGGTAGCAGCGGTCGTCGTCGAGTTCGGGAAGGCCGGGGATGACCACCTTCTCGGTCACCCAGGCGGCGCAGCCGAGCTTGGAGAGGGGTTCCAGAGCCCGGTTGCAGACCATGGCGAACAGCGCCCGCTCGGCCAGCGGGTCGAGGCGGCGGCCACGGAGCAGTCGGGCCATGATCTGGTCGAGGCCGATGCGTCGCCAGAGCTGGTCGAGGAGCCAGGCGCCGCCCAGGGGCCGGGAGTCGAGGAACTGGAGCTCGGGCGCCTGGACGGCGAGAGCCTCGTCAGGAGGGAGGGCGCGAGAGAGGGAGGCGATGAGGCGACGGATGGCGTCGCGATCGAGCTGGTCCGCGCGGCCGAAGTGGTAGAGGACCTTGACGCTGGAGCGGCCGGCCTTGGGGTCCCACTGGTTGTGAGCGAGCTGGAGGTAGCGGACCGAGGAGCCGTCCCGGTTGCGGCGCTGGGTGGTCCGCAAGTACATGCGCAGGAGGGTACGGCGGAGATATCTAGCTCGTCAACGACGGACGAGATTGTCCCGTGTATCTATGTACTGTAGCCCGTGAGACCAGCTCACAGGGCCTCCTCGAGTTCGGATCGACCCTCGTCGTGTGCCTTCTCAGCACTCCAACTGCGGAACGCGGGCTAGGGGAAGTGAATCTTTTTCACCGGGATGCCAGGGATGTTGACGTCGATGGCGGGGCTGCCGTCGGACTCCGATATCGGCCGCAGGCCGACCCAGCCCCTGCCGGGCAAGTCGAACCGGTGGCCTTCCTGCTCACCGAACTGGACGTGACCAAGACCCACTCGC
>DASRBU010000016.1:0-14269 GCA_035653475.1 Candidatus Dormiibacterota bacterium
CCGGGCCCGGCTCAACCGGGTCTTCGCCGTCGAGTCCCAGGGCTTCTTCCAGCGCCGGGCGCGGAGGCCGGGGGCCTGACCCGATCCGGGCGGTCCGGGGCCGGTCGAGCCGGGTCGGGAGGCACCCCCGGCCGGCCACGAGGAACCGGGCCGGCCCCGGGAGGGCAGGGAGGGCAGGAGCGATGAGGAGGCTCGTCACCACCTCGGGGAGGACGGCGGAGGCGACCGAGGAGAGCGTCGCCGCCGGTCTGGCCGACCCCGGCCGGGAGGGGTTCTGGCTGGACGTCGAGGCGCCGGACGAGGGGGACTACCGTCTCCTGGAACGGGTCTTCGGCTTCCACCCCCTGACCATCGAGGACATCCAGGAGGTCACCGAGCGGCCCAAGCTGGACGAGTACGGGTCCTACCTCTTCCTGGTCGTCTTCACCGCCCGGCTGGAGGGCGACGACGTCCACTTCATGGAGCAGCACCTCTACGCCGGGAAGCGTTTCGTGGTCACCGTCCACCACGAGCCCCAACCCGAGCTGGACGCGCTCCGGGAGCGCATTCGCCGGGGGCCGGAGCTGACCCGGACCGACCCCGGGTTCCTCCTCTACCTGGTGGTCGACACCCTGATCGACGCCATGTTCCCCACCCTGGACCGCCTCGACGAGACCATCGACGAGATCCAGGACACGGTGGTCGAGCGTCCCAGCGCCCAGCTCCTGCGGCGGATCTACGACCTCAAGCACACCGTCATCGACCTGCGGCGCCAGCTGGGCGCCCAGCGGGACCTGGTCCAGCAGCTGACCTCCCGCCTGTCCCAGCTCCACGGTCGGGAGATCGGGCTCTACTACCGCGACGTCTATGACCACGTGGTGCGGCAGTACGAGACCGTCGACTCCCTGCGCGACCTCCTCACCGGCACCGTGGACGTCTACCTCTCCACGGTGTCGGTGCGGGAGAACGCCACCATGAAGCAGCTCACCGTGGTCGCGAGCCTGTTCCTGCCCCTGAGCTTCCTCACCGGGTTCTTCGGCATGAACTTCGCCTTCCTGGTGGATCGGATTGGCAGCCCCTGGGCGTTCGGGATCGGCGTGGGACTGATGGGCGCCATCACGCTCGTCCAGCTGGGCATCTTCCGCCGGCGGGGCCTGCTCTAGCCGGCTCCGGTCCCGGCCCCCTGCGGAGGCCGGGGACCGGGACCCGCCCCCGCCTTAAGGCGGGGGCGCCGGGGCGGCCGGGGAGGCGCCTCCTCCCCGGCCGCGGCCGCCTCACCGGCGGATGGTCGCCGACTCGGTCAGGCCCACCACGTGCCCTTCGGGATCGCGGAACAGGGCGATGCGCGGGCCGTTGGGGACCGCCAGCGGCCCCACCACCGTCCCTCCGCCGAGCGACTGGATGCGGCTCAGGGCCCGGTCGAGGTCCTCCACCTCCACGTAGACCGTGACCCGGGAGGCGCCGCCGCCCTCGGGCGCGGCTCCGACCCCGCCGTTGATGCCGGCGTCGGCGCCCGGCAGCACCATCGCGTAGGTCGGGCCTGCCGGCCTCACCTCCCAGCCGAACGCGTCCCGGTAGAAGGCCTGGAGCGCTCCCGCGTCCTGACCCACGATCTCGAAGTGTGTCACCGGGTTGCCCATGGTGTGGTTCCTCCTGTGATGCGGAAGATGACGAAGGTCAGGCGGCGGCCGGCTCCCGGCCCACCGCCTCCGGGCGCCGGGGGCCGATCACCCCCAGGGCGGCGAGGGCGCCCAGCGCCGCCAGGCCCGCGGCCAGGGCCAGGGCGGGCCGGAACCCGGCGTTGAAGGCGGCCGCCGTCCCCAGGTGCCCGTTGGCATCGAAGACGGCGGTGGCGGCCGCGATCCCGAACACGCCGCCGAAACGCTGCAGGGTGTTGGCCGTGCCCGACGCCTTGCCCAGGTCACCGAGCGCGACCGCGCCCAGCGCGGCGGTGGCGGCGGTGGCCAAGGCCATGGAGACGCCCACCCCGGCCACGATCAGGGGTGCCACCAGGTGGCCGTAGGCGACGCTCGGGGCCGCGACCAGCGCCAGCCAGGCCAGCCCCGCCGACAACAGGGTCAGCCCCACCACCATCACCGGCCGCTGGCCAACGCGGTCCGAGAGCATCCCCGCCAGGGGCGCGACCAGGATCGGGGTGGCGGTCATGGGCAGGAAGTGCAGCCCTGCGCTCAGGGGCCGGTAGCCGAGCACCACCTGCAGGTACTGGGAGGTGAGGAAGGCGGCGGCCAGCAGCCCCGCGTTCATCAGGAAGGCGGCGGCGCTGGCGGCGGCGAAGGCCCGGTTGCGGAAGAGCCGGGGCGGCAGCAGGGGAGCGGGCGCCCGCCGCTCCCAGAGCAGGAAGCCGGCCATCAGGAGCATCCCCAGGCCGAGGGCGGCGACCGTCCGTGGGCTCCCCCAGCCCACGTCCGAGGCCCGGACCAGACCCCAGACCACGGCCAGCGCTCCCCCGGTCACCAGACCCACGGCGGGCAGGTCGAGCCGGGTCTGCGGCCCCCGGCTTTCGCTCAGGCGCAGCCGGCTGAGAAGGGCGGCCGCCGCCCCGATGGGCACGTTGACCCAGAAGATCCAGTGCCAGTCCAGCCCCTGGGTGATGGCGCCGCCGATCAAGGGTCCGCTGGCCACGGCCAGGCCGGCCAGCCCGCCCCAGACGCCGACCACCGCACCCCGCCGCTCCGGCGGGAAGGCGGCCGTGAGCAGGGTCAGGCTCAAGGGGGCGATCACGGCCGCTCCCACCCCCTGGACCGCCCGGGCGGCGATCAGGACCTCGGCGCCGGGGGCCAGAGCGCAGGCCGCCGAGGCGACCGTGAACAGGAGCAGGCCGGCGATGAACAGCCGGCGCCGCCCCAGCCGGTCGCCCAGGGCGGCGGCGGTCACGATGCCCGCGGCCGCGGTGAGGCTGTAGGCGTTGACCGTCCACTCCAGGGCGGGCAGGTCGGCGCCCAGCTGCCGGTGGATGGCGGGGAGCGCGGTGATCACCACCAGCGTGTCCAGCGCCGCCATGAAGAACGCCACCGAGGTCAGGGCCAGCGCCCAGGGCCGGGACGACCGCCCCGCTGCGGATGGGTGAGCCGTCATGGGAATCCTCCTCGTGCCGGGTTGCCGTCGACGCAGTGAAATCTAAAGCACTAACATGAAAAAATCAAGTGAAAACTTGATTCTGTCTTGGGAGGTGGTAGGATCGAGCCATGCGCTCCTATCGGCAGTTCTGCGCCCTGGCCAAGGCTCTGGACGCGATCGGGGACCGCTGGTCCCTGCTGATCGTTCGGGAGTTGATGCTCCTGGGCCCCTGCCGCTACACCGATCTCCTGCACGGCCTGCCCGGCATCGCCACCAACCTGCTCAGCGACCGGCTGCGCGATCTGGAGCGGGCGGGCGTGATCCGCCGCGAGGCCGCGCCGCCTCCGGTCGCCACCACCCTCTTCCACCTCACCCCGCGCGGCGAGGCGCTGCGCCCCGTGCTCCGGGAGCTGGGACGCTGGGGGGCCCCGCTGCTCACCCGGACCGGGGACGGCGACGCCTTCCACAGCTACTGGATCTCGCTGCCGCTCGAGCTCTACTACTACGACCCCACGCCCGACCGCCCGCCGGTCACCATCGAGCTGCGGATGGGCGACGAGCCGATGACGGTCGAGACGGTCGAGGGCCGGATCGTGGCCCGCCGGGGTGCCCCGGCGCACCCGGACGCGGTGGTGACCGGGCCGCCCCGGCTGGTGATCGGCGTGCTCAGCGGACGGCTCGACCTGGAGGAGGCACGCCGACAGGGACTCGAGGTCACGGGCGATCCCGCCGTCCTCGGCCGGGTCAGGTCGTCGAACCCGGCGCTCAGCGCGACCCCGTCGTAGGTCCGATCCGAAAGGCCCGGGTCGCCCACCGCAGCCGCCCCGAGCCGGGCCGGTGGCGGTTGGGCTCGTCCCATGATGCCGGGACCTCCTGCCAGCCTCGCTCGGGCCGGTATCCGGATCCGACATCGACGGCCCAGCGCCGCCGGGCCCCGTGGAGCCGCGTGATGCCGCGCCGTGACCTCGGCCCGCTCGTCCCTGCGTACCGGGAGGACCCGGAGCGGCACCAGGAAGCGGCCGCATGGCTCGACGGGACCGTCGACGGCACCGGGCCGTTCGGGGCCGGGCCGTGCGGAGCCGGCGATCTCGTGCGGAGCGGATTTCGTACGTGCGGTCACCCGTCCCCGAATGCCCCACGCCCCTCGTGGCCCGGAATTCGCTCCTGCGCTCGCGGGCGTGAGGGGATGGGCGCCGAACGCGGTTGCGACCACCCGGGCCGCGTCACCGGGAGACCTTCACCTCCCTGATGGGCAACCCTGGCGCCGGGGCGACCCGGTGACCGACGGCCGGCTCACCCCGCGATCGAATCACCAAGCGAGAGCGGATCAGGAGCGATCGTGACCATGCGCGCTTCCCCGGGCGGCGCTGGGGGCGCCCCCCTGGTACCTCATGAGCAGCGGTCGGCATCGTCCAGGCTGCGACGGCTGCGCCGACCTGACGCGGCCGCCCGCTCCCGGCTGCCCCGGGCGGAGAGCATCAGGCCGGCGCGGCGGACCACGCACCGAGCGGGGTCGGGCGCGGATCGGGAGACCGGCCGCCGGGACGACCGAGGCCATCGCCGCCCGAGAGCCGGCCGCGGTCTGGGAGCACCGGCGGCAGCCGCCTGCGCCCCGACGGCCCTTCCACGCCGGCGGGTCAGCTCCGGGTGGCCGCGTAGGTGGCGAGCACCGCGCCGGTGGTCGTCACCCGTCCGTCGACCAGCCGCAGCCTCCGCAGCTCGCCGTCGTCGCGGAAGATGCGCGTGCCGCCGCCCAGGACGACCGGGTCGATCATGAACCTGAACTCGTCGACCAGGTCGTGCTCGATCAGCGTCCGCACCAGTTCGGTGCTGCCGATCACGAGCAGGGGTGCGCCGTTCTCCCCTTTCAAGGCGGCCACGGCCTCGGCCACGTCGCCCTGCAGCAGGAAGGAACGCTGCCATTCGAGGGGCTCGGTCAGGGTCGTCGACGCGACGTACTTCGGCAGCGAGTTCAGAGGCCGGGCCAGCCCCTGCTCCTCATCCGGCGCCTTCGGCCAGTGGGCGGCGAAGCGCTCGTACGTCCGGCGCCCGAGCAGGAGGCCGCCGGCCTGGGTGAGGTTCCGGAGCACCCAAACCCGGGACAGGTCGTCGAAGTAGCGCAGATGCCGGCCCCCGTGCCGGAATCCACCGCTCGGGTCTTCGTCGGCGGCGCCGGGCGCCTGCACGACCCCGTCGAGGGACATCCACTCGGTGACGATCAGCTCCCGCATCGGCGCCCCTCCTACCCCCGGTGAGGCGCCGCCGCCGTCACGCCACCGTCGCTCCGGTGCACGGCCGGGGCCGTCCTGCGGCCCGGGCCGCGACGGGCCGCCGCGAGGCCGTCGCCGGCTCCGGACGGCGGGGGGGCCGAACTTTTCCCGCCCTCGATGCATCCACGATGCAGGTACGACGTGATCGTGGTCGGAACCCGGGTGGCGGGAGCCTCCGCGGCCATGCTCCTGGCGCGTCGTGGCCTGAAGGTGCTGGCCGTGGATCGGGCGCGGTTCCCGAGCGACACCCTCTCCACCCACCAGGTCCAGGTGCCGGGCGCCGCCCGGCCGCAGCGCTGGGGGCTGCTGGAGCGCGTGGAGGCCGCGGGCACGCCGGCGACCCGACGAGCACGCTTCGACCCGGGACCGGTCGTGCTCGAAGGGCGCTTCCCGGAGGGGCGTGGGGGCGCTGTACAGCCCCCGGCGGACGATCCTGGACGCGCTGCTGGTGGACGCCGCCCGGGAGGCGGGCGCCGAGGTGCGCGAGCGCTTCACCGTGGAAGAGGTCCCCCTCCAGGACGACCGCGTGGTCGGCGTCCACGGCCGGGAGCGGGGCGGGCATCCGGTGCGCGAGCCCGCCCGGCTGGTGGTCGGCGCCGACGGGCGTCACTCGGTGGTCGCCCGGGCGGTTCGGGCCCCCGCCTACCACGTCAGGCCGCCGCTCTCGATCGCCTACCACACGTGCTGGTCGGGCGTCCCCGTCCAGGGCGGCGAGATCTACGGGCGCGATCGGCGCCTGATCGGTGCCTGGCCGACCAACGACGGGCTGGTGGTGACCTACGTGGCGGCTCCGCCGGACGAGTTCGGCGCCTTTCGCACCGACCCGGAGGGCAGCCTCCTGCGCAGCCTGGACGCGGCCGGCGACCTGGGCGAACGGGTCCGGGTCGGGGTACGCGCCGAGCGGGTGCTCGGCACCGCCGACCTGCACAACCGCTTCCACCGACCCCACGGGCCGGGCTGGGCGCTGGTCGGGGACGCGGGGCTCCGGCTGGACCCGGTCACCGGCCAGGGGATTGCGGACGTCTTCCGCGACGCCGAGCTGCTGGCCGAGGCCGTGGCCACCGGCCTCGACGGCGGCCCTCCGCTCACGATCACCCTGGACGGCTACCGGGCTCGGCGCGACGCCGCCGCTCTCCCCATGTACGAGCTGACCCCTCGATCTGGCCTCGTTCGCCCCTCCCCGGCCGGCGCAGCAGCTGCTGTTCGAGGCGCTGGAGGGCCGTCCGGAGGAGATCGACCGCTTCCTCGGGGTCCTGAGCGGGACCGTCCCCATCCGGGACTCCTTCAGCCCTCGCAACCGGCTCCACCTGCTGGGACCGCGGCGGATGCGGAAGCTCGCCCTCGCCGGGCGGAGAATGGCGGGATAGGGATGGGTCAGCCCGACGACGCGACGCCGGTACGGAGGGCGCGGTCCGGCGACCCCGCCGACCCGGGCCTCCTGTTCGAGCGCCCTCGGCCGCGGTGACGACCGATCGACGACGGCGGCGCGGGTCGTCGGTCGACACGCACCTCGGTCGGCAGCCACCTCGCCGGCGACGGTGGGCCCGGCGCCGCCCGATGGGACGGCGGCCGCCGTCGTGGGCCGCGGCGCGCCTCCCGGGCCCGAGGGCGGCGAGCCGCGTCACCCCGGGACGGCCCGACCCCGGTCGGCCCCTGCGATCCGACAGCCGTCCTACGCCTCGAGCCGGGAGGGCAGCCCGAACAGGGGGAAGAAGCGGGCGGTGTCGAGGAAGAACGTGAGCCCCGCGATCTTCCCGTCCGACAGCTCCAGCACCTGGAGCGCCCAGGGCTCGTAGCCGCCGGCCGGCCCCGGCTTGTACTGGCCGAAGGCGGGCGAGCCGGCGGCGGCGGCGGGGATCAACCGCGAGCCGCGGCAGCCGATGCCCGGGCCCAGCCACCAGGCGAAGACGTCGTCGCGGCCCCGGAGCCACATGTCGTAGGGCGGCATCGACTGGATGACGTCCTCGCGGATCAGGGCGGTCAGGGTCTCGAAGTCGTAGCTCTCGAAGGCCCGCGCGTAGCGGTCGAGCAGCTCCCGGTCGGCGGGACGAAGGGTGGGCGCGGGGGCATCGAGGCTCACGCCGCCCCTGGCCAGCGTGGCCCGAGCCCGCTGCAGGCCGCTGTTCACCGCCGCCACCGTCGTCTCCAGGAACTCCGCGATCTCGCCGGCCTCCCAGCGCAGGACCTCGTGCAGGATCAGCGCAGCCCGCTGCCGCGCCGGCAGGCGCTGCAGGGCGGCGACCAGGGCCAGACGCACCGACTCCCGCTCGACCGCGACCTCGGCCGGGTCCTCTCCGCCCGCCAGCCACGAGTCGGGCATCGGCTCCACCCACCGGCCGTCGGCCGGGATGTGCAGGTTGGCCTCCACCGGCTCGCGGGCCGGGCCCAGGTCCATGGGACGCACCCTGCGCCGGGCGCTCTTGAGCAGGTCGAGGCAGACGTTGGTGGCGATGCGGTAGAGCCAGGAGCCCACCGCCGAGCGGCCTTCGAACCGGTCCCGGCTCCGCCAGGCCCGCATCAGCGTCTCCTGGACCGCGTCCTCGGCCTCGAAGGGCGAGCCCAGCATCCGATAGCAGTGCGCCAGCAGGGCCGGCCGGTGCGCCTCCAGGTCGTCGGCGGCGAGGTCGCGAGGCGGGGCGGAGCCGGACATCCCGGTCAGTCTATCCGGGCTCGGGTCGACGGCCCCGTGCCTCTCGATCACGGACGGAGGAAAGCCGATCGACCTCTCCCGGTTCGTGGTCCGTCGGTCGCGCCGAGCGAAAGTCGGCACCGGCCCGTGGGCTCGCGGGGCCCGTGGCCGCCCGGCCCCGGTTCGTCGACGAGGGCTCCCGTTCGGCGAGGAACTCCTCCCAGGCCCGCCGGCCCACCGCTCGGTCCGGGGCCAGGACGGCGCCGGCCCGGACGGCGCGGGCGGCCGCGCCGGGGATCGGGATCGGCAGCACCGGCCGGCGCCGACGGGTGGCGCGCAGGTACCCACGGAACAGCTCCGACGCCTCGTACACGCGCGGGCCGGCCAGGTCCGGCACCAGGCCAGCCGGCGCGCCGAGCGCGAGCTCCACCAGCCGGTCGGCCACCTCACCGGCGTCGATGGGCTGGACCCGGAACCCGGCCGGGACGGGCGCCACCGGCAGCCTCGCCATCTGCCGGGCCACGGTCAGGACCAACTCGTGGAACTGGGTGGCCCGCAGCGTCGTCCAGGGCAGGCCCGAGCCGGCGATCGCGCGCTCGGCGGCCAGCTTGGAGGCGAAGCAGCCGAACCGGGCGCGATCCACGGCGCTCACCACCGGGACCCGGTCGGCGCCGACGACCGAGATGTCCACCAGGTGGCGCATGCCGGCCGTCGAGGCCGCCCGGACCAGGTTCCGGGTCAGGACCTCGTCACCCCGGCCGGTGCCGGCGCAGTGCACGACGACCGCTGTGCCCCGGACCGCGGCCTCGATCCCCTGGCCCGTGACCAGATCCCCGATCACGAACTCGACCGCGGCCTCGCCCGGGTGGCGCCGTCGGCTGAGCACCCGCACCCTGCGGCCAGCCTCCCGCAGCCGGCGCACGACCAGTCGCCCCAGCGTGCCGGTGCCGCCGGTGACCAGGACCGTCTCCGTCCGAGCTTCCATGGCCGATACCGCCTGTCACATCGATCGCGCGTGACGCGTCTACGGTGATGACACCTCGCGACGGCCGGATGTGACCGATGGACGGGAACGAGCGGCCGGTGGATCGCTTCGAGGAGCACCGGCCCCGCCTGCGGGCCATCGCCCACCGGATGCTGGGCTCGCTGGCCGAGGCCGAGGCGCTGCTGGCCGACTCGGTCGGCCTCGCCCTCCTGGTCGTGCTCGACACCCTGAGCCCGGCCGAGCGGCTGGCGTTCGTCCTCCACGACGTGTTCCGGCTGCCCTTCGAGGACATCGCCGCGGTCGTGGGCCGGACGGCGGCGGCGAGACAGCTGGCCGGCCGGGCGCGACCTCCGGGCGCTGATCGCGCTCCTCGATCCCGAGGTCGTGCTCCGCTCCGACTTCGGCCGCCGGCGGCCGCCCCTCCCCGCCGTGGTCCGGGGCGCCAGGGCCGTCGCCGGGCAGGCGCTCAGGGGCGTCGTGCCGCACGCCCGGCTGCACCCGGTGCTGATGAACGGAGCGGCAGGGGTGGTGGTGACGGTCGACGGGCGGCCCCTGGTGCTGATGGGGTTCCTCGTGGCCGGAGGCAGGATGGTCGAGATCGACGCCATCGCCGACGCCGAGCGCGTCCGCCGGCTCGCGGCGGCCGTCCTCACCGACAGGTAGTCGCTCCGCCCATCGGGCCGAGGAGGTCGAGCGGCCGAGCGGGGCGGGCCCCGGGTGACGTTCAACCTCCTCCCGGTCCGCCGGGGAGCGGGGCGGGCGCCGCCAGCGGCGCGTCGACGGCCCGACGGGGTCGGCGAGGGCCTGCTCCCGTCACCTCCACCGTAGCCGAGACCAGGCAAACGTGGTTCGGTGCGACTCGTTGGCGAGGGCCTGCAACCCGCCGAGCGGGGCGGGGCGGCAAGGCCGTGCGATCATCATCGGGTGCAACCCCTGAGCCTCGGCCGGGACGCCCTGGACCGGCACGACTGGGCGGCTGCCCGCGCCGCCTACGAGGAAGCGGTGAGTCGGGCTCCGTCAGGAGAAGGCTTCGAGGGCCTGGCCGTCGCGCTCTTCTGGCTGAGCGATGCCGACGCGGCCTTTCAGGCCATGGAACGGGCGTACGTGCACTATCGGCGTGAGGGCCTGCCGGGTCGCGCGGCGCTGGCCGCGCTCTGGCTCGCTGGCCAGTACATCCGCATCCGTGGGAACGCGTCCCCAGCACGCGGATGGGCTTCCAGGTGCGAGAGGTTGCTCGCCGACGCCGGGCACTGCGCGGAAGCCGGCCGGATCCTTCTCATTCGCGCCGTCGCCGGTGGAGCTTGGGCGGAGATCGAGGCCGCCGCCGAGCGCGCGATCGAGATCGCCCGTGAGTTCGGCGACTCCGACGGCGAGCTGCTCGGTCTGGCCTACAGCGGTCTCGCTCTCGTCTCCACGGGGCACGTCCGCGAGGGCCTGGAGCGGCTGGACGAAGCCATGGCCGGGGCCACCGGTGGCGAGGTCAGATCCCCGGAGACGGTCGGGCAGATCTTCTGCGCCGTTCTGTCCGGCTGGGAGCGAACGACCGACCTCGATCGCGCGGAACAATGGAACCAGGTCGCGCAGCCCTTCCTGGTGGCCTACGAGCGGACGGGGATGACGGGCAGTTGCCGTGCGATCTATGCCGCCCTGCTCGTGGCAGCGGGACGCTGGGGCGACGCCGAGCGTGAGCTGCTCCTCGCCCTCTCCGCGTTCGACCAGGGCGCCCCGGCGATGCGCGGCGATGCGCTGGTGCGCCTGGCGGAGCTACGGCTGAAGCAGGGCCGACTCGACGAGGCGAAGGCCTTGCTGGAGGGACAGGAGACGCACCCCGACGCTCAGGCGCCGCTGGCCGCCCTGGAGCTGGCACGGGGGCGCCCGAAGGTTGCCGCCGCTCTGCTCGAGCGCCGCGCACGCCAGCTGGACCCGAGAGACCTCCAGCAAGGCCCGCTCCTGCTCCGGTTGGTGGAAGCGCACATCGCCGCCGGCGATGTTGCAGCAGCCGCAGCGGCGGCCGCGCGGCTTCGGGCGGCCGTGGATCCAGACCTCCACAGCAGCCGGGGGATCGCGCACATGGCCGAGGGCCTGGTGCGGCGGGCACAGGGAGGCGAGGCGGTATCCGAGCTGGAGCGGGCGCTGGCGCTGCTCGAGCGGGCCAGGATGTCATATGAGGCCGCGGAGGCAAGACTTGCCCTGGCCGAGTGCGCCGCTCACGGCAACCCGGAGCTCGCGGTGCGCGAGGCGCGGACCGCGCTGGCCGTCCTGGCGGGACTGGGGGCACGCCCGGCGGCGGATCGGGCGGCCGCTCTGCTCAGGAGCCTGGGCCATGCTGTGCCCGCCCGGTCGGCGAGCGCGGCCACCCTCAGCCGGCGGGAACAGGAGGTCGCCCGCCTCGTGAGCCTGGGGCTGTCCAACGACCAGATCGCGGCGCAGCTCTTCCTGAGCCGCCGGACCGTCGAGCACCACGTCAGCAGCATCCTGAGGAAGCTCGACGCGAGCACCAGGGCCGAGATCGCCGTGTATGCGGTCCGTGAGCTGAGAGCCGAACCCGTGTAGCGATTGGGTGCTGGCACGGATGTCGGCTGCCGCCGATTCTGCGAACCTTGTGGACGTCGCAGGCAGAGGCAGGAGCCGAGCGGCTCCTTCCCAAGACCCCACGGAGGTTCCGGAGCATGGTCGTCCTTCGCATCGAGCATCCCGTATCGAGTTACGACGTCTGGAAGCAGGCGTTCGACAGCGACCCCGCCGATCGTGCCGGTGCCGGCGTCCGCAGGTACCGAGTCCTCCGGCCGGTGGACGACCCGAGGTACGTGATGATCGACCTCGAGTTCGACGAACACCACCGGGCGGAGACGTTCCTGACCACGATGCAGCGGATCTGGACGGCGGCGGGCCACACGGTGAGTGCGGACCAGCGGGCGCGGATCGTCGAGGTGGCGGCGACCGAGGAGCTGCCGTGACCGACCCGGGTGGACCCGGAGGTTGCGAGCGTCCTTCGCCCTGGCGCCCCGATCCGGAGCCGGTGGAGGGTGGCCTTCGAGGTCGGCGATCACCGACGCGCCGCCCTGGGCGGCCGGGGGCGAGATCCGTGCCCAGGCGTGATCCTCCAAGCCCCTGGGGCAAGGGCAGGCGACGACCACCGGGGCGGTGAGGGGCCGATCGGCAAGCCCGGGCGACGATCCCATCCCCCGACCGACTCCCGGGGACGGCCCGCAGCCGACAGCGGGCCGTTCCGAACGGAGCATGATGATAAAAATCTCACAATAGATGCACTTTATGTATGGTAGGAGGCATGGACTTCACCAGGCCGGTGGAGGCCCTGATCCCGGGGGTCCAGGGGCGGGTGCTGGGCGTGCTCTCTCGAACCGAGGCGCAGTTGACCATTCGGGCGGTTGCGGACCTCGCCGGCGTGAGCCCACGCCAGGCCTCGGCGGTGGTGGCCCGTCTGGCCGATCTGGGCGTCGTGGAGCGGCGAGAGGTGCCGCCCGCCGTATTGGTACGGCTGGTGCCCGACAACCTGGCCGCCGAAACCATCATGGCCCTGGCCAGGATCCGGGGACGGGCGCTGCGGCGGCTGGCGGACCTGGCTCGGATGATCCGTCCCCGGCCGGCCGGCCTGGTCGTGTTCGGCTCCTTCGCGCGCGGGCTGGCCGGGCCGGAGAGCGACCTGGACGTGCTGGTGGTGCGGCCGGCCGGGGTGTCCGGGATGGACGACACCTGGACCGAGACGCTCGGCGCCTGGCAGCATGCCGCCTCGCGGCTGCTCGGCAATCCGGTCCAGCTGCTGGTGGTCGGCTCGGAGGAGCTGCCCTCGCTCCTCAGGGATGGCCGCGGGGTCTGGAACGAGATCCGCAAAGAGGGGCTGGTGCTGCTGGGCAACGATCTGGAGGGGCTGAGTCGAGCACCGTGCCCCGACGCCGAAACATAGCCAGGGCTGCCACCGCCGCGGAGGCCGTGATGTACCTGCGCAAGGCGCGGGAGTTCCTGCATGCGGCCCAGAGCTCCTTCGCCCTCGACAACTGCACGGCGACGGCCGGGAACGCCGTCCATGCCGCGATCAACGCGGCGGATGCGCTCACGGCCGCGCGTCTCCACAGCGTGTGGCGTGGTGAGCACTCCGAGGCCCCGGCCCACCTGGACCAAGCCGGGGAGGATGGGCGGCTGGCTGCACGCCACCTGCGACGTCTCCTGCTCCTGAAGAACCGGGCCGAGTACGATCCCCTCCCGGTAGGGCTGGAGGATGCGAGGATGGCGTTGTTGAGCGCAGAGCGCATGGTTGCCATCGCCGAGCGGGCGGTGGCCAGCCTCGGCCTCTGACCTCCACCCAACCACCGGACCTCGCGAGGCTGAAGTGATCCCTCGCGCGAAAACGCGATGCGGCGCCGCTCAGTCCTCGCCCACGGCTACCCGCGCTCGGCCTCGCGGTGAGGGGAGGCGCCGACCGCCGTCGCCCGCGGGTCCGGCCGGGCAGCGACCGAGGTGGGAGCCGGCGGTGGATCGATCCCCACCCGTCACCCTCACGAGGTCACGAGCGTTCTTCCCCTCGAGCTGGAGCCACACCCCCGGGGGCCGGTCCGACGCAGCGCCGGGGGCAGCGGGAATCCTGATCGGGATCGTCGACGGCACCCCGGACGAGCTGTCCGCAGGCGACGAGTCCTTCGATGCCGCCGACGTCGGCAGCGCTCGGCACTGGCCTGAACCGAGGCGCGGCAGGGCGCCAGACCCACCGGTGCTCGAGCCCTTGGGCAGCTCCCTTTCCTCGACACGTCGGCGGCGACGGCCCGGCCTCCGGCGGGTCCGGCGCCTCGCGGAGGCGACCGTCCGCCGCTCCTCGACGGCGGCTGCCATACCGCCCGCGTCGCCGCATCTCCCGGGATCGCGATCAGGCGATGGAAGCGGATCGAGGGCGGGCCTCCGGCCGTCAGGGAGAGCCCGGCAGAACAGGTGTGAGGAGGAACAAGACGTCCCCGCAACGCCCGGGCGAGGACGGTCCGTCGAGCCCCCCGTTGCCGGATGCGCGTGACTCGCCCTGCCGGGGAGAAGCGGCAGCACCGGTGGGCCCTCGACCGTGTGGCCGCGCCGGATGCGAACGGTCGGCGCGCGATCTGCTCAGATAGGCCCGTGAGCCCGTCTCGCGACTGGAAGGACCCCGAGGTGGCCCGATCGTGGGCCGCCCGCCACCTGGTCGGCAACCCCACCCGGGAGGCGCACCTCGACCTGCTGCTCGACCTGCTCGAACACGTGGTCCGGCCGCGCACCCTGCTCGACCTGGGGTGCGGCTCGGGCGTGGTGGCGGAGATGGTCCTGGAGCGGCTGCCCGAGGCCAGGCTG
>DASRBU010000017.1:0-6382 GCA_035653475.1 Candidatus Dormiibacterota bacterium
CGGCCTCAACCTGGGCACGCTGATCGGGACCACGGTGCTGGTGGAGCAGATCTTCTCCCTGCCGGGGATGGGCCAGGAGCTGCTCGAGGCCATCGACAACCGGGACATCCCGGTGATCGAGGGGACGGTGCTGGTCTTCGCCCTGATCGTGGTCTTGGTGAACCTGCTCACCGACCTGCTGTACGCCGCGCTCGACCCGAGGATCCGCTATGGCCGCTCCGCTGCCTGAGGCCCTGGTCCCTTCCGTCGCCGAGGGGGGCGTGGGCGAGGGGTGGGGCTTCGGCTGGTTCCGCCGGCTTTCGCTGGACGTGGCCATCCCCGCCGCCATCCTCGCCCTCATCGCCGGCGCCTGCTTCCTGGGGCCGCTGGTCCTGCCCATCCCCAGGCCGGTGGGGGGCAACATCCTCTCCGCCAACCTGCCCCCCTTCTCCCCGGGTCACCCCCTGGGCACCAACCCGGTCGGCAACGACATCCTCTCCCAGATCCTCTACGGCGGCCGGGTGTCGTTCGAGGTCGGCCTGGGCACCAACCTGATCGGCCTGGTGGTGGGAGGGCTGTTGGGGACCGTCGCCGCCTACCGCGGCGGCCTCCTGGACGCGGTCATCATGCGCGTCCTGGACGTCCTGATCGCCTTCCCCTCCCTGGTGCTGGCCCTGGCCATCGCCGAGGGGCTGGGGCCGGGCGAGCTCAACGTGATCTGGGCGCTGTCCTTCTTCACCGTCCCCGCCTTCGCCCGCATCGCCCGCGCCGCCACCCTGCGGCTGCGCGAGCAGACCTTCATGCTGGCGGCGCAGCTGGTCGGGACCAGGAGCTGGAGGATGCTGCTCCGGCACATCGCCCCCAACGTCCTCCCCCAGCTGGTCACCTTCGGGTTGCTGGGGGTGGGGGTGGCGATCATCCTGGAGGGTGCGCTCAGCTTCCTCGGCCTCGGCGTCCGGCCCCCCAACCCGAGCTGGGGGAACATGATCGCGCTCGGCCAGCAGACGCTCACGGCCCAGCCGCAGCTGGTGTTGATCCCGAGCATCTTCGTCTTCGTCACCGTGCTCGCCCTCAACCTGCTGGGCGACGCCCTGCGCGTCCGCTGGGCGGTGCCGCAGTGAGCGCGGAGCCGCCCGCCCTGACCGTGACCGGCCGCTCGCCGGCGGCCGCCCCGGCCGCCCACCGACGGCCGTCGCCGCCGGGCGTGCCCCTGCTGGAGGTCTCGGACCTCCACGTCCGCTTCCGGCGGGATGGAGGCCAGGTGCTGGCGGTGAACGGCCTCAGCTACACCGTCTCGGCCGGGACCACGCTGGCCATCATCGGCGAGTCCGGGTCGGGCAAGACGGTGAGCGCCCGGGCGGTGATGGGGCTGCTGCCGGCGACGGCCACGGTCAGCGGCTCGATCCGGTTCGAGGGGCAGGAGCTGGTCGGCCTGCCCGAGGAGGAGCTGCGCCGACGGCGGGGCAGCGACGTGGCCATGATCTTCCAGGACCCCTCGCGCTCGCTGAACCCGACCATGAGGGTCGGCGCCCAGGTGACGGAGGCCATCCGGGCCCACCTGCCGCTCGGCCGCCGGGAGGCCCGGGAGCGGGCGGTCGAGCTGCTCCGGATGGTCCGCCTCCCCTCCCCGGAGCGGCGCTACTTCCAGTACCCGCACCAGCTCTCGGGGGGGATGCGACAGCGGGTGATGATCGCCATCGCCCTGGCCTGCTACCCGAAGCTCCTCATCGCCGACGAGCCCACCACCGCCCTGGACGTGACCACCGAGGCGCAGATCATGGAGCTGTTGCTCGAGCTCCAGCAGCAGCTCTCCATGGGCTTGATCCTGATCAGCCACGACCTCGGCCTGGCCGCCTCCTACGCCGACGAGGTGATCGTCATGTACGCCGGCCGGGCGGTGGAGCGGGCGGCGACGCGGACCCTCTTCGCCCGGGTGCGCATGCCCTACACCCGGGCCCTGCTGGACGCGGTGCCGCGCCTGGAGCGCCCCCCGCACAGCCTGCTGCCGGTGGTCGAGGGGCAGCCGCCGGACCTCTCGCGGCTGCCCGCCGGGTGTCCCTTCGCTCCTCGCTGCCCACGCGCCGACGACCTCTGTCGCCAGGCACCCCAGTTCGAGGAGCACGAGCCGGGCCACTGGTGGGCCTGCTGGCACCCCCACGGCGAGGGCGAGGAGCCGTGACCGCGGCCACCGACGGCGCCGGCGCCGCCTCCCCGCCCGCCCCCGGGTCGGCCCTGCTCGAGGCCCGTCACCTGGTCCAGGAGTTCGAGCTGCGCAACTTCGGCGGGGGAAGGGGCGGGGTCGTGCACGCCGTCTCCGACGTCTCCCTGGAGGTCCGCTCCGGGGAGACCCTGGGTCTGGTAGGGGAGACCGGCTCGGGCAAGACCACCCTGGCCCGCACCATCCTCCAGGCCCCGAGGCCCAGGTCGGGCCAGGTCATCTTTCGCGGGGTGGACCTGGTCGGGCTGCGGGGGCGCGAGCTGCTCGAGGCCCGCCGGCACCTGCAGATGGTGTTCCAGGACCCCTTCGGGTCGCTGGACCCGAAGTGGCGGGTGTCCGAGATCGTCGAGGAGCCGCTGGTGGCCTACGGGGTGGGCCGCCGCTCCGAGCGCCGGCGGCGCGTGGCCGAGCTGCTGGACCTGGTCGGGCTCGACCCCCGACGCTTCGGCGACCGGCGGCCGCGGGAGCTCTCCGGCGGCCAGTGCCAGCGGGTCGCCATTGCCCGCGCCCTGGCCTTGAGCCCGGCGCTGATCGTCTGCGACGAGGCCGTCTCCTCCCTGGACGTGCTGATCCAGGCCCAGGTGCTCAACCTCTTCGAGCAGCTGCGCCGGGAGCTGGGGCTGTCCTACCTCTTCATCGCCCACGACCTGGCCCTGGTCAAGCAGGTGAGCGACCGGGTGGCGGTGATGTACCTGGGCAAGCTCTGCGAGGTGGGGCCGGCGGAGTCGATCTACCGCGAGCCGCTGCACCCCTACACGGTGGCGCTGCTGGCCTCCATCCCCAGCCCCGACCCGGAGGTGCGGCGGCCCCGGGTCGCGGACACGATCAGGGGGGAGCCGCCCTCCCCGACCGATCCCCCCAGCGGGTGCCGTTTCCGTACCCGCTGCCCGCGCGCCCGGGAGCGGTGCGCGCTCGAGGAGCCGCCCCTGCGCCGCCTCCGGCCCGACCACCTGGTGGCCTGCCACTTCCCGGTCTCCGAGAGCGGCGACCGGGAGCCGGTCGCGGCGGCCACCGCCCCCGACCGGCCTCCGGAGGGGTCCACGCCGACGCCCTGAGGGCAGTGGGCGCGCCACCGGGGGGCGCGTGGCCGGGAGGTGCCGGTGCCGGCGACCGGCCGATCCGGCCTGGGACCGACGGGCGGCCGGACGGGACCGGCTCCGAGCCGAGGTCGGTCGGCGCGGGGATCGACCCGGTGGCATGGGAATCGACTCGGTCGCGCGGGGAGCGCGGTGGCGCGGGCCACGACGATATCGTGCGTGAGCGGAGGTGACGATGGCCGACCCACGGTACGAGCGGTTGGAGCTGCCGGCCGCCGGTCCTGCCGCCGCCCTCTCGGTGGTGCGTCGCCTGTTGGCGACGGTCGCCGAGCCTCCGATCGAGCGTTCTGCCTACGGACGGGTCTCGCTGGCCTCGATCCCGGCGGTCGCGGCGGCGGCCCCGATGGCGACGTTGCAGTCCACCCTGACCTTCCCGCCGACCAGGAGGGGGGAGGTGGCGTGGCGGCTCCAGACCCCGACCGTGAGCGGCTGGCAGGTGACCCAGGAGCGGTCGCGCTTCGGGGCGTGCCTGCGTCTGTACGGCACCTCAACGGGGTCGTGTTGTTCGTCAACGCCACCGAGGATCCGTACGCCGACCCCGTCCCCGCGCCGGGTGAGGTGGCCGTGTACCTGAGCGTGCACCCGCGGGTCGACGACCGACATCCCGAGGCCTTCGCCCGTCGCCTGGTCCGGCGCGCCGGCCTGCGACTGGCGGAGGAGCGGTGACCGGTCCGGGGCCCGGCGCCGGGGGCGGCCGGGTCGGTCGCGGGGAGGACCGACCCCGGCGGTCGCGGCCTGGCAATGACTCCTGCGGCGAGGTCGCCGTCCGGAATCGCGCCCGGTGAGCGCTCGGCCGTGACCTCTCACGCCAGGGGTCGGCCCTCTCTTTACCTACCACGACCGCGCCCCTCGGTGCGCGGACGAGCGGACGCCGCCGCGACGACCGGACCGCCGCGGACGCCCGGCGCCGGGCGGTGGCCGCGCTCAGGCCCGATCGCGCCGGCCGGCGGCGACCGCAGGTGCGCCCGCGGGCCGGGCGGGCCGGCGGCGTCTGATCAGGAGGCAGGTCGCCGCCGCCAGCGCCACCACCCCCACGGGCAGGACCATGGTCGGCCGCATGGCGTCGACGTAGGCATGCTGGAAGACCGCGAAGGCCGCCTGCTGGAGCTGGTGGACGACCTCGGGCGGCACTCCGGGTGGGATCCGGAGGCTGCCGCCGGTCTGCCCGGCGCCCACCTCCAGGCCGTGTCCGACGGTGTTGCTGAAGGCGGCCACGAAGGAGGAGCGGAAGGTGGGCGGGAGCTGACCCGCCCGGGTCACGGCCTCCTGGTGCAGCGAGCTCGCCAGGCGGTTCTGGAGGAGGGCGCCGACGGCCGCGCCCCCGATCACGCCCCCGATCTGCCGGGAGGTGTTGAAGACGCCAGAGGCGGCACCGGCCAGCCGCGGCTCGACGTTGCGCATGGCCACGGTGGCCAGGGGAGCGAAGGTACAGCCCATGCCCAGCCCGGTGACCAGGATGCCGGGCAGGAAGTCCCAGCGCCCGGCGTCCACGCTCGCCCTCCAGGCGATGAAGCCCATGCCAGCCGCGAACAGCGTCAGCCCGGAGAGCAGGAGGTACTTGCCCCCGATCCGGTCGGCGAGCCGGCCCGCCACCGGCGCCAGGCACATCGACACCAGCGACATGGGGGCCAGGGTCAGCCCGGTGTCCAGGGCGCTGAGACGGAGCACCGACTGGAAGAAGATCACGAGCGGGAAGAAGAGGCCGAGCATGCCGAAGGCGAGCGCCGCCCCGACCAGGTTCATGAGGCTGAAGTTCCGCTCCCGGAAGAGGGCGAAGGGGAGCAGCGGCTCGCCCTCCTGCTCCAGCGCCTGCAGGCCGACGAACAGGAGCAGCAGGACCGTGCCCGCGGCCAGGACGGCGGGGATGCTCACGAAGCCCCAGACCTGGCCCCAGTCGTAGCGCTGGCCCTCGATCAGGCCGAACGTGATCGCGAGCAGGCCGGTGGTGGCCAAGAGCACCCCCGGCAGGTCGAGCCCGTGTCGCCGGCCCGGCCGGCGGTCGGGGATGACCAGGACGCCGAGCCCGAAGGCGAAGACACCGATGGGCACGTTGACGTAGAAGATCCAGGGCCAGCCGAGCGAGGTGACGAGGAAGCCTCCCAGGGTGGGCCCGGCCACCGCCGCCACGCCCGCGATCGCGCCCCAGACGCCGAAGGCGGCGCCCCGGCGCTGGGGCGGGAAGATGGTGGTCAGGATGGCCAGCGTCTGGGGCGTGAGCAGCGCCCCGCCGATCCCCTGCACGGCCCGGGCAACGACCAGCTGGGTAGGGTTCCTCGCCTGGCCGCAGGCGGCCGAGGCGGCCACGAACACCGCCATCCCCACCAGGAACAGGTTCTTGGGGCCGAACAGGTCGCCCAGGCGGCCGGCCGTGATCAGGAGCACGGCGTAGACGAGGATGTAGGCGTTGAGCACCCAGAGCACCTGGTCGAGGCTGGCCCCCAGCCCGTCGATGATGCTCGGGATGGCGATGTTCACGATGGTGGTGTCGAGCAGGATCATGAAGAAGCCCAGGCACAGCGCCACCAGCACCACCCAGGGGTTGCCGCGCAGGCGTCTCATCGCCTCCGCCTCATGCCGTTTCCGTGGCCGCGGTGGGCGCCGGCCCGGGCGTCTGCCGTCCTCCCTGGCCCGGCCAGGGTAGACGGCCGGCCCCCAGGTCCTCGATCAGCTCGCGGACCCAGGCCAGCTCGGCCCGCGTCAGCGCCCGCTCGTGCTCGATCTCGACCAGGTAGGAGCGGAGGTGGCCGCTCTCCAGCAGGCTGGTCATCAGGCGGTCGAGCGCCCCCAGCTGGGCCTCCAAGGCGACCGACCTCCGGCGCAGGAGCGTCACCACCTTCTCGGGGGGCAGGTGGTGCATGACGGAGAGGGCCGCCGCGAAGCTCGAGTAGGTGGGGAGCGGCTCCATGAGCAGGTGCTCGAGGATCTCCTGCAGGCGATCTCGCCCCGACTCGGTGATGGCGTAGACGGTGCGCTCGGGGCGCCGGCCCTCCCGGCCGGTCTCCAGGGGCTCGATCCAGCCCCCCCGCTGCAGCCGCTCGACCGTGTGGTACAGGGAGCCGGCGGTGACCCTGACCACCCGATCCAGGGC
>DASRBU010000018.1:0-5205 GCA_035653475.1 Candidatus Dormiibacterota bacterium
GGTGGCCGATCCGGAACCTGCTCTCCCGCTACCAGCTCATGAACTACAGCTTCAACCCGCTCCACCTGGTCAACGCCTACGGGGCCTTCGGCAGCGTCACCCGGGAGCGGTTCGAGATCGTGATCGAGGGCACCAGCAGCCGGGTCCTGGACCCCACCACCGAATGGCGGGAGTACGAGTTCAAGGGCAAGCCCGGTGACCCGCGGCGGCGTCCGCCCCAGGTCGCGCCCTACCACCTGCGGCTGGACTGGCTGATGTGGTTCGCGGCGCTCTCGCCTCCCCGGGCCGAGCCCTGGCTGGTGCCCCTGATGGCCCGGCTCCTGGCCGGGGACCGGGCCACGCTGAGGCTGCTCCGGCGCAACCCCTTCCCCGAGGCTCCGCCGGCCTTCGTGCGGGCGAGGCGCTTCCGCTACCGCTTCACCACCTGGGCCGAGCGGCGGGAGACCGGGGCCTGGTGGGTGCGATGGCCGGTGGCCGAGCACCTGCCCCCGATGCGGCTCGAGAGGTAGCCGTGCCGATGCCGATGGGCCCGTCCGACAAGCGGAGACCCGGATCTCTGTCCCGGCGGTCAAACCCCGTCCCGGGAGGGAACGGCTACGCTACTCCCGTGGCCAGAGGCGGGAGGGGGCGGCGCCGGTGAGCACGGCCGCCGAGGGTCCGGTGGCGGAGGGGCAGCTCCTCTGGGAGGCGTCGCCGGAGCGCAAGCAGGGGTCCAACCTGGTGCGGTACCAGCGCTGGCTGGAGACCGAGCGGGGCCTGCGCCTTCCCACCTACGAGCAGCTCTGGCGCTGGTCGGTCGGGGAGCCGGAGGCCTTCTGGGCCTCGGTCTGGGACTTCTTCCGGGTCGAGTCCCGCGCCCCCTACCGCTCGGTGTTGGAGCGACCGACGATGCCCGGAGCCCGCTGGTTCCCGGGAGCGGAGCTCAACTTCGCCGAGCACGTCTTCGGCCACGCCTCGGAGGCGCGCCCGGCGCTGCTCCACAAGCGCGAGGGCCGTCCCTTGGGCGAGGTCTCCTGGGCCGAGCTCCGTCGCCAGGTGGCCGGCGTCGCCGCCCGGCTGCGGGCGATGGGCGTCGGCCGCGGGGATCGGGTGGCCGCCTACCTGCCCAACGTGCCCGAGGCCGTGGTCGCCTTCCTGGCCTGCGCCAGCCTGGGCGCGATCTGGTCGTGCTGCTCGCCCGACTTCGGGCCGCGGAGCGTGATCGACCGGCTGCGCCAGATCGAGCCCAGGGTGCTCATCGCCGCCGACGGCTACCGCTACGGCGGCCGGGACTTCGACCGCCTGCCGGTGGTGCGCGAGCTGCAGGAGGCGCTTCCCAGCCTGGAGCGGACCCTGCTCGTCCCCAACCTGGAGGCGGAGGTCGATCTCCGGGGACTGCGCGGCGCGGAGCCCTGGGACCCGAGCGGGGAGGAGCGGCTGGAGTTCGAGGCGGTGCCCTTCGACCACCCGCTCTGGATCCTCTACAGCTCCGGGACCACGGGAGCCCCCAAGGGCATCGTCCACGGCCACGGGGGTATCCTGCTCGACCTCCTGGTGGCGCACGGCATCCACTTCGACCTGAAGCCGGAGGACCGCTTTTTCTGGTTCACGACCACCGGCTGGGTGATGTGGAACATCGTCGTCTCCAGCCTCCTCCTGGGCTGCACCGCCGTCCTCTACGACGGCGCGCCGGCCCATCCCGAGGTCGACTCGCTCTGGGGGCTGGTGCCGGAGGCGGGGATCACCTTCTTCGGCACCAGCGCGGGGTACCTCGGGGCCTGCGCCAAGGCGGGGGCCGAGCCGGGACGACGCCACGATCTCCGCACGCTGCGCTCGATCTGCTACACGGGCTCGCCTCTGGCCCCGGAGCTGTGGGCGTGGTCCTACCGGCACGTGGCCGACGACGTCTGGTTCTCGGCCGTGAGCGGCGGCACCGACGTCTGCGGTCCCTTCGTGGGCGGGGTGCCCACCCTGCCGGTACGGGCCGGACGGTTCCAGTGCCGCTGCCTGGGGGCCAGCGTGGAGGCTTTCGACGAGGCGGGCCGGTCGGTGGTGGACCAGGTGGGCGAGCTGGTGGTGACCCGGCCCATGCCCTCGATGCCGCTCTACCTCTGGAACGACGCCTCCGGCGAGCGCTACCGCGAGAGCTACTTCGCCCGCTACCCTGGCGTGTGGCGGCACGGGGACTGGATCAAGATCACCTCGGAGGGCGAGGCGGTCATCTACGGCCGTTCCGACGCCACCCTGAACCGCATGGGCGTCCGCATCGGCTCGGCCGAGATCTACCGCGTGGTCGAGGACCTCCCCGAGGTGGTGGACAGCCTGGTGGTCGACCTGACCGCTCTGGGCCGGGAGGGCTTCATGCCGCTCTTCGTGGTGCTCAGGGAGGGCGTGGAGCTGGACGCGGAGCTGGAGGCGCGCATCCGGGGGGCGCTGCGCCAGCAGCTGTCGCCGCGTCACGTGCCCGATGCCGTGTTCCCCGTCCCCGAGATCCCGCGCACGCTCAACCAGAAGAAGCTGGAGGTGCCGGTGCGCAAGATCCTGCTGGGCACGCCGCCCGAGCAGGCCGTCGACCGCGACGCCATGAGCAACCCGGGCTCGCTGCAGGCCTTCGTCGAGCTGGGCGAGCGGCTCCGCGGGCGGCGATCGTGAGCCGGCCGCCGGGGTGGCGGCCCGGGTGTGCCGCCACCGTCCCACTTGGAGGTCAGTGATCGGGTATGGACGTCCTGGACGAGTACATCGAGCGGTACCGCAACTGGGGTCGCTGGGGCCCCGAGGACCAGGCCGGCACCACCAACTACATCACCCCGGACAAGGTGGCCGCCGCTGCGGCCCTGGTCCGCACCGGTGAGGTGATCTCCCTGGCCATGAACTTCGACCAGGAGGGCCCGCAGACCGGGGCCATGGGGCGGTTCAACCCCCTGCGCTACTCGGTGGCCACCGGCACCGACCACGTGGAGGGACGCCAGGGCTGGGGCGGCCGGCCCATCCCCCGGGAGATGGGGTACGCGGACGACACGGTGGTGCTCCACCTCCAGTCCGCCACCCACTGGGACGCGCTCTGCCACATCTTCCACCGGGGCCGGATGTGGAACGGCTATCGGGCGGACGAGGTCACCGCCCGGGGCGCCGAGCGCAACGGGGTCGAGCACTTGAAGGACCGTCTGGTGGGCCGGGGGGTCCTGCTCGACCTGCCCCGTTACAAGGGGGTCGAGCACCTGGAGCGCGGCTATCCGGTCACGACCGAGGACCTGGAGGGGGCCGCCGCCCACCAGGGGGTCGAGGTCCGCGAGGGGGACATCGTGCTCCTGCGCACCGGTGAGATGGCGCGCTGCCGGCGCGAGGGCTGGGGGGCGTACGCCGGGGGGGACGCCCCGGGCCTGAGCTTCTCCACCATCCCCTGGATCGCGGAGAAGCGGGTGGCGGCCATCGCCAGCGACACCTGGGGGGTGGAGGTGCGTCCCAACGAGCTGCCCGACAGCTTCCAGCCGCTGCACATCGTGGCCGTGGTCTACATGGGGCTGTTGCTGGGCGAGATGTTCGACCTCGACCGGCTGGCCGAGGCCTGCGCCGCCGACGGCCGCTACGAGATGCTGTTCGTCGGGCCTCCCATCCCGATCACGGGCAGCGCCGGCTCGCCCCCCTGCCCGGTCGCCATCCGCTGAGCGGGACCCGGCCGTCGACGGCCGGGTCCCGGCGATCTCCGCCCTCGCTGGCGCCGGTGCGGCACCCGACGCGCCTCAGGCGGGCGGGATCACGGGCAGGAGAAGGGAGGAGGCCCGCTCGCCGCCGGTGTGGAGGGTGACGTCACCGCCGAAGACCTCCGGGGGGCGGTCGTCGGGGTCGGCGTGCAGGAAGGGGCCACAGCCGCGCGAGGCGTAGGCGAAGCTGCGGGCGAACTCGTCCAGCTCACCCTCGTACTCGTAGTCCTTGCCGCGCACGGTCAGCGCCACCCGGTAGCCGGGCGGGACCACGATGCAGGTGGGCCAGATCTCGACCTCCAGCTCGTAGACCTCGCCCGGGGTCAGGGGCTCGACCCGATCGTGGCTGTGGTACGGACGGTAGGGGAGGCTGAGGGTCGGGTCGAGCCGGCGGTGGGAGGCCCGCAGCCAGCCCTGGGCGATGGGCGTGTTGGGGTCGAGCGCGCCCTGGAAGACGACCTCGCGCCCCCCGGGATCGAAGACCCGAAGCACCAGGAAGAGGTCGGCGTCGGTGGTGGACGAGCTGACGAAGAGGCGGGCGGCGATGGGCCCGGTGATCTCCGTCTCCTGCTCCAGGGGCGGGGTGGAGAAGGTCACCCCCTCGCCCAGGCCGGCGTAGGTCACCCGGGCGGCGCCGGCGGGGGCCTCGGGGCTCAGGCTCAGACGGTCCGCGTCCAGGTAGTACCGGGTCCAGCGGGTCCGGGCCAGCGGCCACTCCTGCTCGTGCCGCTCGACGAAGCGGCCGTCGGCGTGGCGGATCTGGAGCCGGACGCGCGGCTCCCGATCCCAGCCGTTGTCCTCGCCCTTGAGGAAGTGGTCGAAGAACCGCTTCTGGAGCCCGACCCCGTAGTCGGTGTAAAAGGGCGCCCAGTGGCTCCCCCCGTGGACCTCCAGCCACTTCTGCTCCGAGGCCGCCCGGGTGAAGGCCTCGAAGTTGCCCCGGGGGTGTAGCCCCTGTCCTCCCCAGTTGGCGGCGGAGAGGAAGGGGACCCGGACCCGGGACCAGTCCGCCGACCGCTCCCGGTGCCAGTCGTCGTCGAGGGGGTGCCGCTTTACCTCCGCGGGCAGGTCGACGCGATTCCGCTCCAGCTCCTCCTCGGGGAGGGTGACCGGCCCCGCCACCGACTCCCCGGTGTTGGGGTTCTTGCGCGCCCGCTCCCCCAGGCCGTACTGCACGCTGGCCACCTGGCGCGGATACCAGGTGCCGATGAACTGGCAGAGGATGCCGCCGTGGTAGGTGGTGTCGCGGTAGAAGTCGGCCGCCCCCTCCCAGGGGATCATGGCGGTCAGGTGGGGGGGCTGGAGCCCGGCCACCTGCCACTGGTTCATGGCGTAGTAGGAGATCCCGCAGAGGCCGACCCTGCCGTTGCTCCAGGGCTGCTCCGCCGCCCACTCGATGCACTGGTAGAGGTCGCGCGTCTCGCGACCCGACCAGCAGTCGATGCGTCCGGGCGACCAGCCGGCGCCGCGCGAGTCCACCCGGACGCAGACGTAGCCGTCCGGCACCCACTTCTCGGGGTCGACC
>DASRBU010000019.1:0-2741 GCA_035653475.1 Candidatus Dormiibacterota bacterium
GCCCGAGGAGCCGAGCAGGTTGGAGCGCCAGACCGTGAGCACCCGCGGCCAGCTCTCGGGGGCGTCGGGGTCCTCGGCGGCGAAGCGCAGGCGGCCGGCGCGCAGCTCCCCGACCACGTGCTCCTCGATCGAGCGCCCCGCTGCCTCGGCCTCGTCGGCCAGGGTCAAGGGGTTGCGGTCGAAGACGGGGTGGGCGGGCGTCCAGCCCAGGCGGGCGGCCTGGGCGTAGCAGTCGATGAACTGACGGCCGGCGAAGCGCCCGCGCCCCAGGGGCCAGGCCAGCTCCTCGGGGCCGAAGGCCTCGTAGCGCCACTGGTCGGTGGCGGCGTAGAAGAAGGGCGTCGAGGCCTGATGGCGGGGAGGGCGGACCCAGTCCAGGGCGAAGGCCAGGGTCTGCCAACCGGTGAGGGGGCGGACCTTCTCCTGGCCCACGTAGTGAGCCCAGCCACCGCCGTTGCGGCCCTCGCAGCCGCAGAGCAGGGCCAGGGTCAGGAAGGTGCGGTAGATGAGGTCGGAGTGGTACCAGTGGTTGGTCCCCGCCCCCATGCAGATCATGGAGCGGCCCTCGGTCAGCTCGGCGTTGCGCGCGAACTCCCGGCCGATGCGGGCGGCGAGGTGGGCCGCGACCGAGGTGATCTCCGCCTGCCAGGCCGGGGTGCAGGGCTGGGGGTCGTCGTAGTCCCGCGGCCACTCCCCGGGCAGCCCCGGACGGCGGACCCCGTAGTGGGCAAGGAGGAGATCGAAGACGGTCGTCACCAGCCGGCCCCCGAGCCGCAGCACCGGCACCCCCCGGCGGAGGACGGCGCCGCCCTCCCCGCCCCGTGGGCCCGCCGATCCGGTGGCGGGGCTCGGTCCGAGGTCGAAGCGCGGGAGCAGCACCTCGACCCGCTCCTCGGCCCACTCCAGCAGGGTCAGCGCGGGTCGCAGCTCGCCCAGCTCCAGGTTCCACCGGCCCGGCTCGCGCTGGTAGCGGTGGCCGACCGAGCCGGGAGGGACGGCCGGCGCCCCCCGCGCCTCGTCGAGCACCACCGGCTTCCACTCCGCGAGCTCCTCCCGGTCGTGCTCGGGGAGGTCGGAGGCGCGCAGGAAGCGGCCGGGCACGAACCCCTCCTCCCGCTCCTCCAGGGTGACGAGCAGGGGGAGATCGGTGTACCGGCGGACGTAGTCCTCGAAGTAGGACGTCCGTCGCTCGACGTAGAACTCCTTCAGGATCACGTGCCCCATCGCCATGGCCAGGGCGGCGTCGGTGCCCGGCTGCGCCGGCAGCCAGTGGTCGGCGAACTTGGTGTGGTCGGAGTAGTCGGGTGAGACCACCACCACCTTCTGTCCTCGGTAGCGGGCCTCGACCATGAAGTGGGCGTCGGGGGTGCGGGTGATGGGGAGGTTGGTGCCCCAGATGATCAGGTAGGCCGCGTTCCACCAGTCTCCCGACTCGGGGACGTCGGTCTGGTCGCCGAAGACCTGGGGCGAGGCCGGGGGCAGGTCGGCGTACCAGTCGTAGAAGCTGAGGATCACGCCCCCGATCAGGGAGAGGAAGCGGGTCCCGGCCGCGTAGGAGACCTGGGACATGGCCGGGATGGGCGAGAACCCGACCACCCGGTCGGGACCGTGGCGCTCCACGGTGTGGACGTGGGCGGCGGCGACCAGCTCCACCGCCTCCTCCCAGGAGGCCCGGACGAAGCCGCCCTTGCCCCGCTGCGACTTGTAGCGACGTCCCTGCTCCGGGTCGTCCACGATCGAGGCCCAGGCGTCGACCGGGTCGGGATGACGACGGCGCGCCTCTCGCCAGGCCTGCAGCAGGCTCCCCCGGACGTAGGGGTATCGCACCCGCAGCGGCGAGTACGTGTACCAGCTGAAGGACGCTCCCCGGGGGCAGCCCCGGGGCTCGTACTCGGGCATGTCCGGGCCCACCGAGGGATAGTCGACGGCCTGCGACTCCCAGGTGATGATGCCATCCTTGACGTACACGTTCCAGGAGCAGGAGCCGGTGCAGTTCACCCCGTGGGTGGAACGGACCACCTTGTCGTGCTGCCAGCGGTCGCGGTAGAAGGACTCCCACTCCCGACCCTCGGCCACCCGCTGGCTCCATCCCTCGGCCGAGACCGGTCCCCGACGGAAGAAACGATGGGCCTCGAGCAGCGGGTTGGTGGTCCTGCCCATCGACGTTTCCTCCTGATCCGGTTGGTGGCCGCCGTCGGCGGCGTTTCCCTCTCACCATGAGCCCTGGGGGACGCCGACCGCAAGTCGCTCCGAGCCCAGCGCTGGTTCGACCTGGACCCGCCGGCCGAGGCCCGGCCCTGGTGGCGATCCAGGCGAGCCGCTGGCGCCCACCTCACCTCGGACGCCTCGGCGGCTCGCGGTCCCCAGCGATCTCCCTTTCGTCACCCCGCCGGGGGTCGGCCGGCCCCGGCGCGGTTCCGCTCTTGCCCGCGCTCCCGGGGGCCGGTCACCAGCAGCACCGGGCGCCGACAGGTGTGGGAGAGCTCGTGGCTGACGCTGCCCAGGAGCAGCTCGGTGACCCGGCCCTGGCCCCTCCGGCCCACCACCACCAGGTCAGCGTCCTCCGCCTCGGCGACCTCCCGGAGGACCGCCGCCGGCCAGCCGTCGCGCTCCAGGGCGCGGTAGCGCACCCCGGCCTCCTCCAGGGGCCGGCACCACTCCTGCTCGAACTGACGGTGGATCTCCTCTCGCCAGGCCGGATCGAGCTCCGCAGGGACGGCCGGGAAGAGGTCGAAGCCGTA
>DASRBU010000020.1:0-2340 GCA_035653475.1 Candidatus Dormiibacterota bacterium
CGCGGGCCAACCGCTATTTCTGGTGACCGAACGCGGATGCGGCCGACCTGCCCCGGGACAAGAAGATCTACCTCGCTGATCCTCTCCTCTACGGCGTCGCTCATAAGCACGCATCCGGCCTGGCCGGGGATCGGGCGGCGCTGGTCGAAAACGTGGTCGCCCCCGGCCTCTACCGACGCTACGAGCCGGAGGCCCAGCGGCTCGGAGGCTTCCAGCTTCCCGCGCGCCTCCACGTGTGGGAGACGGGGCGAGGTGAGATCGATTTCGTCTACGGCCCTCGGGCCGAGCTCGACGTGGTCGAGGTGAGGTGGCGACGGGTCGTCTCGGCCCCCGGGGCGAGGAGCCTGCATCGCACGCTGCCATCACACCCCGCCGTGGTCGTGACCCAGGACGACCTCCACCTCGACCATCGCTCGGAGCTCGTGCCCGCCCACCTGTTCATGTGGCTGGTGGGCTGAGTCGCTCCCGACCGCTGCTCAGCCTCGTCGAGTTCGCCGGCCGAAAGGCCGCCAGGGATGGGGTGCGGCTTATGGGCGTACGAGCGGCGCACCCGACGTGGAAGCCGGCGCCACGGCGGTCGGCGGCGCCTGGCTCCGTGTCCCGGGCGCTCTCCACGACCTTGGGCCCTCGTTCGGCGGCGAACCGAGCCAGGCCCGCTCGACCCCGGCCGGTTCGGCGGGCGCGCGGCTGGCCGGGGACGGCCAGGTGACGGTGGGGGTGGCGGCTCGGAGCTGCCACCGGCATCGCCCCACGCCGCCGGTGCTGCCCGGGCTGATGATCGACCCGGGCGCGGTCGAGGGCACCGCACCACCCACCTCGTCGCCATAATTGAGGGTCCGACGGACGGAAGCACGCGGGCGGGCGGGCAGGAGGGCATGAGGGCGACATCACGGACCCTCGGTCAGGTGGCGTAAACTGGCCTCAAGTGGGCCGGGGCAACCTGGTCGGCGGAAGGGGCTTGCAGCCTCCATGGCTGACGCCCCTTCAGCTTTTCCACAAGTCCTGATACCTGGTGTCCCAGGGAAAGACTTTCAGCCCCAGTATCGAATGCTTGGTTTCCATCCCAGTGCAGAGCTTGCCGCGGACCTCAGGCCATCTCTCAGGAGTTGACGCCGGTCTGTGAACCTTTTCTGCAATGGGTCGTGCGGACAGATCCACGAGCTGGAGCCCGCTGCAGTTCTCAGCCTTCCCTCGAAAATCGATGCCCGGTCGGAGGAGGGTTCGGAAAAAGGCATCTCCGAGGTATGACGTTCCGTCCAGGTGGAGACGAGCGAACTCGTACTGAAGCAAGGCGTCTTCCCGAGGCCCTCGCGACTCGGCCACGACCTCTGCGCGCCCGCCTCGGAACATCGAGTCCATCACCAGGGCGATCCGTTCGAGCAACATGTCCATCGCCATGAGGTACATATGCTCTGGTAAGGTCTTGTCTTCTCGAACCCAAGCTCGGAAGGCGGGCCTGTCGATGCAGCAGGCGACGACGTGAAACTCCGCCGTCGCTAAGAACCTGCCGAGTTCTTCCACGATGTGCTCGCCTCTGGGGCCGGTGAACGCCCTCTCGCGCTTCCGTACGTCTGGCTCGTGGACCACCGTTTCCGCCGACCCCAGGTACTCTTCCTTCCAAGCACGCCACGGCCGGTCCAGCGTGTCCTCATACCAACTCCGCCTCACGATCAGGGCAGCCAGGGTGAAGATGGGAAATGTGTCCGGAGCGGCAATGCCGTGAGCCCCGCACTCATCGAGAAAGATCAGGCAATCGTTGGCGGGATCGCGAGCGCCGGGGGTGGCACGTCTCCTTGAGGGCATGGACGAGCCGCTCTGCTCGGCGAACCGAGCCCGTAAGCCTTCACCTGCCGTGATGAGTGCCTGGAGCCGTTCGTCGGGAGTCACACCGAGATCCCTGGCCAGGCGTTGGGCACGTCGGAGGGCGGCGAGGTACTCTTCCTGGCGCTCGAGCTGACGTCGAGCGTGGCGGGCATCGCGCACTCGCTCGAGTTCTTCACCGGTCCCCCATCTCCTTGGCATCTGGCCAAGGATAGCGATGCTGGCGATCACCTACGATCACCGGGCCGCGGCCACACCCGCCTCTGGGGGATGCCGGCGAACCCTCGGTGACGCACGATCCCGGCCTCGGGGTCCGGCCCCTGCCCACGCACGTGGTCGAGTGGCCTCTGCGCGACGGACCGATCCGGGGGGAGGGCACGTCGTGCGGGCTTGTCGGGGACCTTCGCCCGGAGATCTCAGGGCCTTCGTCCCTGGCGCGAGCCGGTGTCACCCCGTATGCATGTGTGATGGATGTGATCCTGGAGGAGTTGGACCGCCGTCAGTGTCTCGAGCTCATCC